>JABBBA010000449.1:1338-6450 GCA_018607685.1 K189A clade bacterium
TTGTTACACCGGCCTGGGTCGATATCCATACTCACTATGACGGCCAGGTGACCTGGGATGACGAGATGAATCCTTCCGCCAGTCATGGTGTCGGTACTATCGTGATGGGGAATTGTGGTGTTGGGTTCGCGCCGGTTGCCCCCGGCGCTGAAAAAGACCTGATCGATCTGATGGAAGGTGTCGAGGATATTCCGGGAACTGCACTCTATGAAGGCATGCCCTGGGGTTCCTGGGAAACCTACCCTGAGTATCTGGACTTCCTGTCCGGCCGTGAATATGCCATCAACATCAGTTCCCTGGTCCCCCACGGTGCTGTGCGTAATTATGTCATGGGCGAGCGAGGCCGAACCAACCAGGCGGCGACCGAAGGGGATCTGGCCGAGATGGGCAGAATCGTTGAGGAGGCGCTGAAAGCAGGCGCGGTCGGTTTTTCAACATCGAGAATTCTTGGACACCGTTCGATTCAGGGAGAACCGGTGCCAGGCACCTTTGCCAACGATACTGAAGTGATGGTGATCGCCCAGGCGCTTAAGCGAGCGGGTAAGGGTGTGTTCCAGATTATTCCCTCAAGTACGCTGGGCCCAGGTCGAGAGGGCTTTTTGGAACATGCATCGCTCGAGCAGGAGATTGACCTGATTGCGAATGTGAGCCGCGAAAGCGGCAGACCTGCGACATTTACCCTGTTCCAGATTGACGACTGGGCAGATAAATGGCGTGAAGCGATAGCTCAGGTAAAGGAAGCCAATCGAAACGGGGCGAATGTCTTTCCCCAGGTTGGTAGCAGACCCACCGGGCTGGTCTTTGGCATGGAGACCTATCATCTTTGGATGCTTAAACCGACTTTTCGCAATTTACGCGGCCTACCGCTCGAGGAGCTTCTGACTGAACTCAGGAAACCTGAGATTAAGCGCGCGATTTTGATGGAGACTAACGAAATAGAGGGGGTGCCGGTGGGATCGATGGAGTTTGGTATGTCCCATATCGAGCCGACGTTCGAAAACCTGTTCCCATTGCGCAGTGACAGTACCTACGAGCCGAGTCAGGATGAAAGCATTGCTCATCTGGCGGCCGAATCTAACCTGTCACCTGAATCAGTTTTGTACGATTACCTTGTGGCCGAGCCTGGGCGAATGGCGATTTTGTTTTTCACCAATTATTCAGACTTTAATCTGGATGCCGTCAGGGAAATGCAACTGGATAGTGCAACGGTCACAGGCTTATCAGATGCAGGCGCACATGTCTCACTGATCTTCGATGCTGTAAACCCGACCTATCAATTGAGCTACTGGACACGGGATAGAACCCGGGGGCAGACGCTTCCCCTCGCGCATGTTATCCATCGAGCAACTCAAAGAAATGCGGAATTATTTGGTTTTAATGATCGCGGTTTGATTGCCCCTGGAATGCGAGCGGATATCAACGTCATCGACTATGACAATCTTGAGCTTGGCGAGTTGGCAATCCAGAACGACCTTCCCGCCGGTGGCGGACGACTGATGCAAGGTGCAAAAGGGTATATTGCCACCTTGATTGATGGCGTTGTCACTCGACGTTTTGATGAAGACACAGGTGCAAGGCCAGGAAGACTCGTTCGCTCCTGAGGTAGCATCCCGTGGCCCGGATGCATCCCAGATCTCTGATTAAACCCGATGGTGAGTTTAGTTTCAGACCTCCCACCATAGGGCCGACCGATGTTGAAAAAATACTTCCCCTAAAACGCTCCGTTGTCGGAACTCTGGTGATTGGCGGATTTCTACTGGCCTTCTGCATACCATACTTTTCAATTGACGGGTTTACCCCTGCGTCTGAAGACAGTCTGTTTTCGCTCGTCTCAATGATGTTCATGGGGTTCTGGTTTATGGGATGGACCTTGGCCGTCGGCGTGATTGGGCTCCTGTTCCTCGCGACTATGTTCGCCCGGGAACGCTTGATCCTGAGTGAGGGACAGCTTTGTCTGAGGTTTGAAATGTTTGGTGTCGGCATGAGCCGTCGTTTCGACGGGGATGACATTAAAAATCTTGAACGCGTAGAGCCTGCCAGGAACTCTCCCTCGGGCTGGCGTGGTCCCCATATGCAATTCAGGTCTAAAACAGAAACCGTGAGCTTTGGGAGTGATGTTGATCCATCGACGGCGGAGGTATTCACAGACCTGGTTATCCGATATGTGCTGGTGCCTGCCAATGCTGATGAAGATGATGAACGGGTGCCGTATACACAGCCGAAGGATCCTGCGGCTTCATTGAATCAGGCTACCAACGCCTCTTTCGAACCTGGATCAGCGTCATCGATTGCGTTGATCCTGGCCAACCTGATTCCCCTGGGGGGTGTTGTCTTTCTCTCCTGGACCGTAGGAGATGTATTGCTGCTGTACTGGGCTGAAAGTGCCGTGATCGGCATCTACAATCTGGCTCGAATGTGGGTGATCGGACGCTTGAAAGTGCTTTTTTTCGGACCATTCTTCCTGGGACACTATGGCGGTTTTATGGTCGGCCACCTGCTCTTCATTTATGGATTCATAATTTCCGATGGTGATACTTCCGTGTCAGTTACCAGGGTGTTTGATGACTTCCTGGCGCTGTACCCGGCCTTGATCGCGCTGTTCATCAGCCATGGTGTGTCTTTCTTCCAGAACTTTCTGGGCAGACGGGAATACGAGACCATGACCCTCCGGGAACAAATGAGCGAGCCCTACAAAAGAATAATCGTCATGCATCTGACCATCATTTTCGGTGGTTTTCTCGTTATGATGCTGGACAACAAACTTCCCGCGCTTATATTGATGATCGTGCTTAAAGTTGGTGTGGATCTTCGAGCACACCTTAGAGAACATCATTTGGTTGTTAAGGACAAACTCGTCTGAAGAAGTTTATCTATTCTCAAAATCCGCTCGCTCAAGGAAATAAAAATGAAACTAGAAGGTATCAGGGTCCTGGACCTGTCGTTGTTCCTGCCAGGACCACTTCTTACGCAAATGATGGCGGATCATGGCGCCGATGTAATCAAGCTGGAACCCAAAGGTGCCGGTGAACCGAATCGCTCGATCGGGCAGACAAGAAACGGCGTGTCCGTCTATTTCGCCAATACCCACAGGGGCAAGCGAAGCGTTCAGCTTGATCTGAAGAATGAAGAGGGTAAGGCGCTGGCCCTTAAGCTCGCCGCGTCAGCTGATATCGTGATCGAGGCGTTTCGCCCGGGTGTGGTGGAAAGGCTTGGGATGAGCTACGAGCAGATAAAGGCGGTTAACCCAGGCGTTGTTTACGCTTCGCTTTCAGCGTTTGGGCAGACCGGCCCCTATGTAAAGAAACCTGCACATGATCTGGCAACAGAGGCCTATGCCGGAGTACTCAGCACCAACCTCGGTTTTGATGGCAAGCCGGCAATACCGGCGCTACCGGCGGCCGACATGTTAGCTGCAACCATAGGCCTGTCCGCCGTCCTGATGGCACTGCTTCGTAAGAAAGATACGGGGGAGGGAGACTACATTGACCTTGCCATGATGGATTCGCTAATCGCCTGTCTACCCAACTCAATGGGCAGTGTGTTCGCAGATAAAAAACCGCCCGTGGTTAAAGCTGAAAGAATTTGGGGTGGTTACGCGATGTACAACATTTATGAAACGAAGGACGAGAAGTTTGTTGTGCTGGGTGCATCGGAGATGCATTTTGCAGTATCTGTCCTGAAAAAATTTGAAAGAGAAGACTTGATCCCTCTATGTGAACCACCTCCAGGAAAAAACCAGGAACCGGTGCGTGAGTTTTTTCGGGAACAGTTTGCGCAACAAGATCAGGCGTACTGGGTTGAATGGTTCGATGACGTAGACGCGGCCTTTGCACCGGTCAACGACCTGCGCCAGGGGATGGATGATCCGCAGGTCCGGTTTCGGGAGATGATTATCGAAGATGATGACGGCTTTGAGCATATTGGTATCCCGATTAAGTTTCAGAATGAACCTGGTCACGTTAATTTTGCCGCGGCCGGGCTCGGTGAGCACAATAGAGAAGTAGCATTATCGCTGGGCTACAGCGAGGCAGAGGTAGACGCGCTGACCAGTTCCGGCGCCTTTGGTTGACCCGCCGTTTACTTCAACGACCCCGGTGGTCATCTGATCGAAATACGAACTTACGACTAATCCTGCTCAGCAGTTGGGACAGGTACGGTTACTCTATGTGCCTGAGACGCCAACCGCCTGATGAGCTCAAGGTTACCGCTGACATACCAGAGGCGGGCCCCTAACAAAATGGCGGCGGTTCCAACCCCGCCGGCCAGTCCCAGCCAGAACCCATAGACGCCCATGGGTTCGCCAATGTAACCGAAGCCAAAGATGAACTGTATCGGTAGACCGATTCCCCAGTAGCTGAATATTGCCAGCCACATGGGTACCTTTGTATCTTTATAGCCTCGGAGTGCACCGACACAGACGGACTGGGTGGCGTCAAAGAACAGGAAAAACACGACAAACAACAATAACGTCACCGACAGGTTCATGACGGCCTGCTCGGTTGTATAGACACTGACCAGTACTTCCTTGAAAAGGTAGATCAGGATCGCGCCGCCGATGGCCACACAGGCGGTGGTAAGAAAGGCGATGAGCGCGGTTGTCCTGGCGCCCCTTATTTCGTTTGCACCAATCCGAAACCCTATGCGGATCGTTGCTGCCATGCCGAGTGCCATGGGTGGCATAAAAAATACGGCGTTAAGGTTCATCGCGATATTGTGCGACGCGACAACGGCTGATCCGAACTGCCCCAGCAGGAGTGTGGTGAAGGAAAACAGGCCCATCTCCGCGAACATGGTGGTGCCAATGGGTATACCGATAACAAGCAATGCTTTGATGATCTTCCAGTCTGGCCACGAGAATTTTGAACGCCAGCCGGTGTGATCGAATCGTTTTCGGGTAACCACAATCAGCACCAGGATCAGCTGAAACCACATCACAATAGCCTGGGCGACCCCGCAACCAACGCCGCCCATTTCCGGCAGGCCAAACTTACCGTAGATAAGCACATAGTTAAGTGGAATTTTGAGTATTAAGGCAGTGATGGCGATATACATCGCGGGGCGTGTGAAGCCCGTTCCATCGGCCAGGAACTGTCTCTCATACACATCTCCCGA
>JABBBA010000189.1 GCA_018607685.1 K189A clade bacterium
TTGATGCAACTGCTAAAGCTAACGCAGCCGAAGCAGCAGCTAAGGAGGTCGCAAGCTAGACAACGATAATCGGTGGCTGGGTTTCCGTCACGGACGACCAGGTCACTAAAAAACGCAGAACAGATGCTCTGCCTAAAGCGGCGAGTCCTTCCAGAGGGGAGAGCTTATTGATGTTTTCTTCGGACATCATTTTTAGGCTACTGGCTGAACTCACACGCCACACCGCATGGACTTCTCTATTTTTCCATGTATTTCAATACCTTAACAATTATCATCCGGACACTTCCCTTTAGACCAACCGGCGACGTAGCCTCGCGCAGCGGTTTGCTATGTGCCCAGGGTACTCGAAGAATATGTACTATTTCCGCGACAAACTGGTTTCTACCCGAATCTGAGATTCCCCGCAGGTAGCCCGGGTTTTGGTGTGTATGACATCGGCCACTTTTGATGGCGTTTTTAGAGTATAATAAGAGTTCTAATCCCTTGAAAAACGTAAGAATATGACAAGCAAACCCACACGCGCCCCGGCCAAGAAGAAGCAACCGGCAGCTGTCCAAACCTCTGAATCCATTGCAGAAAAGACCAGAATCTATTTAGAGTCCGGCAAGAAAATTCAAACCATTGAGCCCGGTATCAGTGGCCAGTCAACCACTCCGGCTAAAAAGCAGATTTCTCTGGGTAACAAAGATAAAGCCAGTTAGTTTCCAGAGCAGTTTTCCTGTTCGGCCCCTAATGCAGATCCTTTAATCTCAGCCTCTCCAGCAGAGGTCAGTTCATGCAACTCCGCGTGGGCGATTACTCAATAGCTAATCAGGAAGTAGCAAAGCAGCTACACGCCATCGACGGCGACGATAAACTGAACGTCCAGATGCCCTTCGCGAAGTTTCTTTGCTTCCTGATACGCCGGTGAATGCCAGAACTTATCCAATTTCTCCAGCGTCAGAGCCGGAAAATGATCCCAACTGCCTTCCATCAACTCGATTTCACCGCTACCGAGTATTTCTAATCCAGCGGCTTCTGCCAGGGGAACGGCTTGTACACGGTATGGTTCAAGCGCTTCCTGATCTCTGACTTCGGCACTGACGACCAGATAGGCGGGCTTCCTGCGCTTTATCACGACAATATGTATGACGATACCAAGGGCAATCCCTACCCCAAGCGCTACTACGATCGATAAATATTCCATTTAACCTTCCTTTACTGGTTGTTCAGTGAACATGGTTGATATTACAGCATACGGATCATGCTGAATCGATCGGGGGAATTGGATAGAAATCATCAACCGTCGTACTTAAGCCATCTCTGGAGGATCAGGTTTATACTGCCTGTTCTCTAATGACATGCTCAGGGTTGTGTTTGGAAGCGCTTATAATATTGTTGCTCATTGGCCTGATTCCCTTGTACTTCTGGTACTGGCCACGACTATCGCGTGCAATCATTAACCGGCGACCATTCCCAAAAGACTGGTTAACAATCCTGCAGCGGCAGTTACCGGTCTATGAACGCCTAACCGTGGATTTACAGGAAGAGTTGCTACAGCTGATTAAGCTCTTTCTCAGCAAGAAGCAATTTATCGGCTGCGCTGGTCTCGAAATCTCGGACGAGATGCGAGTTACCATTGCTGCCCAGGCCTGCCTACTGATACTTAACCGGCCCTCCTATGAGTATCAGGACCTGCACTATATCTATGTCTATCCAACAACTTTCCGTGCTGTTCAGGAAATCCGCAATGAAATTGGACTTGTTTCAACCCAGACCCGCGATCTTCTTGGTGAATCCTGGAGTAACGGCAAGGTAGTGTTGGCCTGGGACGAGGTCGAGCGAGGCATCCGCAACTTTAGCGATGGCAATAACGTGGTGCTTCATGAATTCGCGCACCAACTTGATCAGGAAGATGGTGCAATGAACGGCGCGCCCCTTCTGTACACCAAAGCGGCCTACAAAAGTTGGGCGTATGTTTTCGGAATGGAATTCGAAAAATTAAGGCACCGGAATCCGCGCGCCCTCGACGTTATCGACGACTATGGTGCGCAGAACCCTGCTGAGTTTTTCGCCGTGGCCACCGAGACGTTCTTCGAAGAGCCTGGAAAAATGCAGAAGCATCATCCCGAACTGTTTGACCAGCTTCGCGACTACTATCATCTTGATCCACGCGAATGGCTTACTTAGCCAGCGGCTATCCTTCGTCATTGATCGTTAAGAACCCAGGGCTAGCCTCTTCAACTCAACGTGTTCTGCAATCAGACCTGCAGCTCAACCCGCAAACTCTTTGGTCCACCGAGCCCGCTGCCTTCTTCTGCCCCAACGGAGGTTGCGAGCGAAATGTTAGAGAAGTTTTGCACGAGCTGTTCGACCGCAATCTGTCCTTCCAGCCGCGCCAGATGCGCGCCCAGACAAAAATGAATGCCAAAGCCGAAGGCCACGTGAGGATTCGGCTGCCGATCGATAACGAATGCTTCTGGCCTATCAAACACGCGTTCATCGCGGTTCGCGCTGCTGATCAATGGCAAGACAATAGAGCCCGCAGGGATGGCGGTGCCCGCAATGGTGACGTCCCGGGTCACTTTCCTGATGGTGGCAGCGAATGGTGAGTAGTAACGCAATGCCTCTTCGATAAAGCCTGGGATAAGACCAGGATTCTCGCGTAACTGCACCAGCGTCTCTGGTACTTCATCAAAGATTCTAACGGCTGCCGTAATAAGACCGGTGGTGGTTTCGTTACCAGCGATCAGCAACAGCCGACAGAAGCTGAGTAACTCTTCATCGGTTAATCTGCCATCTTCCGTTTCAGTCTGAACCAGTCTTCCAAGGACGTGATCGACGGGATTGACGCGAAGTTCTGCAATCCGCTCCAGGAAGTAGGCGTTCAATTCATCGGAACAACGCTGGGCCTCTTCGCTGGTCACACCGAACAGGATATCCCCAATATTACTGAAGATGGTATCGGACCAAACCTTAAAAGCTTTCATATCGCCGTCAACGACACCCAGCATATGGGCAATGATGTTAACGGGCAATGGGGATGCCAGTGCATCAACAAGATCAACGGACTTATGCTGTTTCATGTCAGCAATAAGTTCTTCGCAACGAACTTCGACAACCGTCCGCTGCGCTTCAATATACGACGGTTTGAATGCATAGCTCACGAGTTTACGCAGTCGATTATGGACCGGCGGATCACTGAACAGCATGCTGGGCGACCTTTCTTCTGGCGGCTGCATCGACACATCCGAAGAAAACGTATCTTGATCTTTCAAAATACGGTGCACGTCTTCATAACGAGCAACTTGCCAGGGACCATCGCCTTCCATGCGGCAGACGGGGTCATGATCTCGCAGATAGCGATAGAAATTGTAGGGGTCTTTCGCCTGGTCCGGCCTTGCTTCACTGTCGTTTTTTGGTTTCTCGTTCATCGCTATCTCTTACTATGTCTCAGACCTATCATAATCCAAAGTGATGGAACGGCGCGATTCATAAGGGTGTCTGCTATCAGCTATGGATCAATCCCGCGAAACGGACCGAATCACGTAACCACCTGAACGCTCATCAAGTTCCATTGTCACTATACCCCGGGATTGCGCCTCTTCTAACAGATCACCAAAAGAACGGAACCCGTAGAAGGATTCACTGAATCCCGGATGACGTCGCTTCAGCGTCTGTTTAACCATTGAACCAAAAACACTATCTCCGCGTTCTTTGATAAGCGCCTCGGCGGTTTCAACAACCAGATCAATACCTTCATCCTGCTGATCGCTTTCGCTTTTTTTACCGGCCGAAGACTCAGTCGCTTTTTTAGGTTCTCCTTTCTTGACCGGTGGCTTGCGCCGACTCTTCTTGGAAGTACTTTCCGTGATCAAGTCATCGTAAAACAGGAATTCATCGCAATTACTCATGAGCAGATCAGAGGTGCTGTTCTTAACACCGACACCAATCACTAATTTCGCGTTCTCTCGTAGCTTGCTTACCAGCGGCGAAAAATCAGAATCGCCGCTAATGATGACAAAGGTATCTATGTGATCTTTTGTGTAACAAAGGTCCAACGCATCAACAACCATGCGGATATCCGCAGAATTCTTACCAGATTGCCGGGTATGGGGAATCTCGATTAGCTCAAAGGCAGCTTCGTGCATGGCAGCTTTATGTTCTTTGTAACGCTCCCAATCACAATAGGCCTTCTTTACAACAACATTGCCTTTGACCAGCAGACGCTCAAGCACCAGTCCTATATCGAATTTCGGGAACTTCGCGTCTTTAACCCCAAGCGCCACATTCTCAAAGTCACTGAAAACAGCAAGGTTTCGATCAGAGTCGTCATTACGCATACAGGTCTCCAGTTCAACAATTGAATGCGATTAGATCACACTTTTCGGGTGGGTTAGATAAGTAATACCCATCTAAGGCATTTACATTTGGGCAGCATCAACTGCGAGTTCGCGGCGCGCGATGAAGTAACGTGATGAACATCATCAAATAGTTGGTCGGACCCCATTTTTACAAACACGCGCCTACACTATCAAATTTCATTACATCTCAGGGGAACGGCTATTCCTTCAACCGTCGCCCCAATTCACGAAATCGTTGCGCTTCCTTACTGTCACCACTTATTTCCAGCGCCTCAACGATTAACGCATAGGTGTCTATATGCCCAGGGTCTATTTGGAGCGAGCGCTCGAAACCAGCTGCTGCCTTTTCAGCGTTACCCTGCGCCATCGCAATTCTCCCCTTCATTCGAAAGGCTTCAGGCATCAAGGGTCGAAGTGAGATAGCCTGATCAACTTCAATTTCCGCTAAACTCAACTGGTCAGCTTCGAAGTAAACGGAACCCAACGCCAGATACACCTCGGGTTCCGGACTTAGCGCGAGTGATCGGCGAAAGGACAACTTTGCCTGATTGAGTTTCCCGAGCGCCAGCTGTGATATTCCCAGAATATCGTAAGCAACAGCGAGACTCTGATCTCCGCTGACGAGTCCTCTGGCCGCTGACTCTGCCTGTTGATAATTACCCTGTTTCAACCAGGTTCGTGCAAGATCAAGATAGGGTGTGTAGTCGTCATACTCTCGTTTGCGAAGAACCTCGATCAAACTTCGAGTTGCATCGTCCATGCTTCGCCCGGCACGCATGGCCGCAATCGCTATATAGGCCTTGTTGTCCAATGGATCCTGATCTTCCCCAAACCCCAAAGGCTGAATATCCGAGACGGCTCTCGTCTCATTCTTGCGCGGCGCAACAAGCTTCTCGTGATCAAAAGGCCCCTTTGCGATCCAGTGATCCGTCATCGTGACGTGAATGACATCCTGGGTTCTTCTGGTGGGCATATGGCAACTCACACAAGCCGTTTCAGATACAGCCACTTGATGGGTGATGCCTTCGTGACAATCTAGACATACACCCGCAACCTTCTCACGAAATACCTTGGAATCCGGTTTGACATGCGGGTTATGGCAATCAATGCAGCTTAAACCACCCTGCTGGTAACACTCGCTCTTCATCAGACGATATCCGTGATGGTTGATTTCGAAACGATCCGGTTCTGCAACACCGACTTCCCGGACATCGAGTTGCGCCACATACTCCGACAATAAATTACCGGGCCGGAACGACATTTCGCCTTGACCAAATTTTAAGGGGGTCACCAGGGAAATAGATGGCAACAGATGACATTGCATACAAACAGAATCACGAACTTCGCCCGTTAACTTTCGCGGATTGACTATCAAAGACCTAATGGCATCAAGGTCACCACCGGTTAACGCTGTCGTCACATGCTCGCCACCTGGACCGTGGCAGCGCTGACAGCCAGTACCTTCAGGCAAGTCGTGGGGGAAGCGTTCTGAATCTCCATACCGATCGTTTTCTATCTCGGGAAATGCGTTGTGACAGAACAGGCATTTCCGCGTGACCTCACGGTTAACACCTTTATGGTCTGGTGACTCAAAACCCGGCGACATCTCCCAAAAGTCCCCCTCACTGTACCAACCGATGGGCAACTGAAAGAGCTCCCCATGCTCGGTTTGATACAAGTAACTCCGAGTCCTGTTGCCGGAGCCCAACACCCAATCGACAGGGATCTCCAGCTCGTTAATGACCTCACCGGCATCGTCCCGCTGGAAACGTCTGAAAACGATCCGATCGTTGCGACGCAACATCTGATAGTAACGATTAGAGGGTTCATGGAAAAACATCTCTCCAAAATCCTCGATCTTGCGGGCATTACCAGGGCGTTTAAACGACTGTGACATGCCCACATCCTGATAGCTTTCAAAATGAGAAGCGTGGCAGTCACCGCAAACCTGGTCGGCAACATAACCCTCCGCGACACCCGTCTTGATACGTGGGAGCTCCTGGCCTTGTGCGGAGCTAAAGATGCACAGTAGAAACAACATTGGAAAGATCATGTTCATGAGATCAGTTTAAAGGAAGAAGTGGGGTCAGAGTAAAGT
>JABBBA010000019.1 GCA_018607685.1 K189A clade bacterium
GGTAACCACAGGGGGTCCAGAATCGGCTCCCCGGTCTTTTTGGCATCGCGAACTTTTTTGTTGAAACCACCAACATTCCTGACACCCATGGCTGCCATCAGGCGATAACGACGTTCCATTTCCGCCACGCACCACCGAAGCGCATTGGCGGCGTCCTTCATATCGGTCACCACAGGCGTCAGCAGATGCGGTATACCCTCGTAGACAGCAAGCTCCAGCATCTTGGGATCAATCATGATCATTCGAACGTCTTCCGGTGATGCCTTGAAAAGGATCGACAGAATCATGGCGTTGATACCAACGGACTTACCGGAACCGGTCGTACCGGCAACCAGAAGATGTGGCATCTTGCCCAGATCTTCTACTATCGGTTGACCTGCAATATCATGACCTAGCGCCAGCGATAGTGGCGACTGGGCGGCATCGTAGGCGTTGGATTTCAGGACCTCGCTCATCAGGACAATTTCACGGTCCACATTGGGGATCTCTATGCCAACGACGGCCTTACCGGGTATTACCTCGACTACCCTGACGCTGATAACCGCAAGTGAGCGGGCCAGGTCCTTGGCCAGCCCGGTAATGCGCGATACCTTAACGCCCGCAGCGGGCTGTATTTCGAATCTCGTAATAACCGGCCCTGGGAAAACCGCGACTACTTCGGCCTGTACCCCATAATCCTGAAGTTTAAGCTCAAGCAATCGTGACATGCCTTCCAGGTCAGTGGTTGAGTAGCCTCGTTTATCGTCTTTCTCCTGCTCGTCCAAAAGGTGCAGCGCCGGCAGCCCATCCACTGCGCTGATACGAAAAAGATTCCCCTGCCTTTCTCTTGCAACTCTTTTACTTTCTTCCTTTTTGGGGACCGGTGGCGCTTCGATTATGGGTGTGGCCCGCTGCTGGTTCTTTTCAACGTGTTTCTCGAGGACTTCGCGCCGATGCTCAGCGGTGCGCCGGATTTCACGCTTTTCCTGAACGAAAGCCAGTGCACGATGGCTGGCATCGCGGGTTCTCTTGGCTAACAAAAGAGAAAGCCGACCGGTGGCATCCATCACGCGAAGCCAGGAAATGTCCAGGAACGCGGTCAGGCCAAAAAGGAACATCGACAACAGGAATAAGGTGGCGCCGACATAGGAGAATACCGGGATTAGCAGGTCTGCAATCTCAGAGCCGATGATGCCGCCACTACCATACTGGTAACCAAGACCTGCGGCATAAAAATGCATTGCTGCGATAGCGGTGCCTGCGCCGACCGTTAAAAACAGGCCTACACCGCGAAAAATGAATATTGGCCAGTTAAATTCAGTTTCTGTTTCCCGCTCACGAAAGATCATCCAGGCCTGGTAAGCCAGCATCATTGGAAACAGGTAAGACAGGAAGCCAAAGAAAAACAGAAAGACGTCAGCTATCCAGGCACCGCTTAAACCAACGATGTTATTGACGGTTTCATCTGAGCCAGTATAGGTCCAGCCGGGATCACTTTGATCGAAACTGACTAATGCCAGCGTCAGAAAAAGTGCAACAGCAACCAACCCGATGAACGCCCCCTCTTTCAGGCGGGGTCCAATCAGTTCCGAAAAATCCGGCTTATCCCTGGCGGTTGTCTTGGATTGTGCCAATTCAGGAACCCTGTTGTTAATAGACGTTATGACTGAAGTGTTAATCGGACTGCCGGGCCCGTGGAATATCTTTAAAATCAGCGTGTTAGATATTATAACTAAACTGCACGGGTATAAACGTTTTTATCTCGACCGGAATGAGTGTCATGCGCTAACGAGCCTATCTCGTTATTTCGATCTGATGTAGAATGCGCGGCTTTTAATAACCTTTTCCAAAGGAGAATCCATGGCCGGACCTAGCCAGCCCCAAGTAACCGATGAAGTGTGGGATGATGATCGGGTGAAATCCTTCCTGGAAATGGAAGCCTATGGCGGAAACGCCGACTTTCATGTGTTGATGAGAGCCTATCGAGGCATGCGACCGGGCGACTTTGAGCGTTTTCTTCAGTTCTTTGTAGACGCTAATCGTGATCTTGACGCAACAGACGATAAAGGCCGAACCCTTTGGTCAATTATCGAGGGGCACCGTCAGGGCGCGGATTTCATCGAACTGCGAAAGAAGCGGTAGAGACCATGAAAGAAGTACATCACAAGTTACTCATTCTCGGCTCAGGACCCGCTGGTTATTCTGCGGCGATCTATGCGGCCAGAGCCAACCTGAATCCGGTCGTAATCACAGGAATTGAGACTGGAGGTCAGCTCACCACCACCACTGATGTCGACAACTGGCCCGGCGATGCCCATGGCCTGCAGGGTCCGGATTTGATGGTTCGCATGCAGGAGCATGCGGAGCGATTCGACACGACTATGGTTTATGATCATATTCATACGGCAGAATTGACGGAGAAGCCCTTCAGGCTACATGGCGACCAGGCCATTTATACCTGCGACTCTCTTATTATCGCAACCGGTGCTTCCGCTCGCTATCTCGGGCTACCATCCGAGGAGGCGTTCAAAGGGAAAGGTGTCAGTGCCTGCGCGACATGTGACGGTTTTTTCTACAAGAAGCAGAAAGTCGCCGTAATCGGTGGGGGGAATACCGCACTTGAGGAGGCCCTGTATCTATCAAATATCGCTTCTGAAGTGGTCATGGTACATAGAAGAGACACCTTCCGCGGCGAGAAGATTCTGCGCCAGCGCGTCATCGAGAAAGACAATATCAATATACAGTGGGATCACACGCTGGATGAAGTCCTGGGCGACGACATGGGTGTCACGGGTATGCGGATCAAGAGCGTCAAAACCGACGAAGCGGCCGATTTTGATCTTCAGGGAGTCTTTATCGCCATCGGCCACACACCTAATACAGAAATATTTGCTGGCCAACTGGACATGAGCAATGGCTACATTGATATCCATACCGGCCTCACGGGTAACGCAACCGCAACCAGCATTCCTGGCGTGTTCGCCGCCGGTGACGTGGCCGACCAGGTTTATCGGCAGGCCGTTACATCCGCAGGTTTTGGATGTATGGCAGCGCTGGATGCTGAAAAATACCTCGATGAGCTTGAGGCCTAAATACTTAAGGCTGCGCTACTCGAGGCTGAGGTAGCATCGATTATGAGCAACCTTGTGTGGTTGTCCGAGGACCCGGAGCTGTTCCCCGATATCGATGATGCACTGACCGACCCCAACGGCTTACTTGCCGTTGGCGGAGATCTAACAGAAGCTCGCCTGGTCGCAGCATACCGCCAGGGTATCTTTCCCTGGTTTGATGACGAACAACCTATCCTGTGGTGGTCCCCTGACCCCAGGTGTGTGATTGATCCCTCCGCTTTTTCGCCCAGCCGGAGCCTTGCCAAACGAATCAGGAAGGCTGATTTTGAGCTTCGCATCGACGAGTCTTTCTCACAGGTGATTGATTCCTGCCAGCTGCGTTCGGGCGATGAGGACACCTGGATTACCGAAGAAATGAAGACCGCCTATCTCAACCTGCATGATTCGGGTATCGCCCACTCCTTCGAATGCTACATTGACGGAACACTTTGCGGTGGTTTGTACGGGCTCTCTATTGGTAATCTGTTTTTTGGTGAGTCTATGTTTCATCATGTCACCGATGCCTCGAAACTTGCCTTCGCGGGCCTGATGAAAACCATGGCCAACGCAGGATGTCCCATGGTTGATTGTCAGCTGCCTAACCCCCACTTACTCTCGTTGGGCGCCGTTGAACTGCCACGCCACAAGTTTCGTCAGATCCTCGACAAGCATATTGATGAACCCTGTCTTGACTGGTCTCAGGTTCGTGGCGTTTGTCCTCTAATCTGGTAAGTTATTCCTATGACTTCACTCTCGGAACTCAGATTTTTTACCACTCCCGCCCATGACTGCAGTTACCTTGACGGTAAGCAGGCCATTACCTTGTTCGCCGATCCTCTGGCGGAAGTAGACAAGGATATGTATTCAGCGTTGTCCGCTGTCGGTTTCAGGCGCAGCGGCAGCCACATCTACAGACCCTATTGCCAGGCGTGCACAGCGTGTATACCGGTAAGGATTCCTGTGGGCCAGTTCTCGGCGAAGCGCAAGCATCGGCGGGTTCGCAAAACTAACGAATCTATTGTCGTGACGAAACATCCACCACAGCTCACTGAAGAATATTTCTCCCTTTACGAAAAATACATTTCACAAAGACATTCAGATGGTGATATGTATCCCGCTTCAAGAGACCAGTTCCAGAGTTTTCTGGTTGACGGTCGACCGGAAGCAAGCTTCTATGAATTTCGTGAATCGGGTCAGTTGTTGGCTGTTGCCGTAGCCGATGAACTCAATGATGGGCTTTCTGCAATCTACACCTTCTTTGATACGGATAAGCAAAACAGAGCACTTGGTGTATTCGCCGTACTTTGGCTGATTGGTGAGGCTCATTACCGGCGTCTTGAGTTCCTGTATCTCGGCTACTGGATCAAACAGTGCCAGAAAATGAACTATAAAATGGAATACAAGCCCATCGAATTGTACGTCAACAATGGCTGGGTTGGCATAGAAGGTTGATTTGCATTGGTGATGAGTAGGGGGCACAATGCTCGCCGTTCAAACCAACCCCCTGAGGAAGAATGGCAAAAGAAGAACAGATACAGATGTCCGGAATGGTAATTGATACCTTGCCGAACACGATGTTTCGAGTAGAACTCGAAAATGGTCACATTGTAACCGCACACATCAGCGGTAAGATGCGAAAGAATTACATCAAGATACTGACCGGCGATACGGTGAAAGTGGAACTCACACCGTATGACCTGTCAAAAGGAAGAATCACCTTCCGCGAATAGCGTCAGACTGTCTCTGGTTCCTCGATCTCGAGGGACAGATCACCATCTTCTACCGATACGTGAACCACACCTCCCCCACTCGATAACTTCCCAAACAGGATATCTTCAGCCAGATCCTTTTTGATGCGATTCTGGATAAGGCGTTGCATCGGCCTTGCGCCCATCTTCTCGTCATAGCCATTTTCCGCAAGCCAGGCTCGTGCTTCGTCAGATACTTCAAGCTGAACCTTCTTATCGTCAAGTTGTACCTGAATCTCAACCAGGAACTTATCTACGACTGTCTTAATAACGTCCTTGGACAGTGGCGCGAACGGGATAATCGCGTCCAGTCTGTTCCTGAATTCTGGCGTAAACATTTTCTTGAGAACTTCCATGCCATCGGTGGCGTGATCCTGATTCTGGAAACCGATGGAATTCCGACTCATTTCCTGAGCCCCTGCGTTGGTCGTCATGATAATGATGACGTTTCGGAAATCAGCTTTTCGACCGTTGTTATCCGTTAAGGTCCCGTGATCAAAGACCTGAAGTAGCAGGTTGAATACTTCAGGATGCGCTTTTTCGATTTCATCCAGGAGTAATACACAATGAGGTTGCTTTGATATTGACTCTGTTAGCAGCCCGCCCTGATCGTAGCCAATGTAACCTGGAGGCGCACCAATCAGTCTTGATACCGTGTGACGCTCCATGTATTCGGACATGTCAAATCGAACCAGATCGATGCCCATGATATTGGCCAACTGGCGACACACTTCAGTTTTACCCACACCCGTCGGGCCACTAAACAGAAAAGAGCCAATCGGCTTCCCTTCTTCTTTCAAGCCTGCCCTGGATAGTTTGATCGCACTGGACAGGCTACCGATCGCCTCGTCCTGACCGAAAATCACCATCTTCAGGTTAGTTTCAAGATCCCTGAGCGCGGATTTATCAGAACTGGACACGTTCTTTGGCGGAATGCGCGCGATCTTGGCCACTATCTGCTCTACGTCACCGACAGAAATCTGCTTTTTACGGCGACTGGGTGGTTGCAACTGTTGATAGGCACCCGCCTCATCGATGACATCTATCGCTTTGTCTGGCATGAAGCGATCGTTGATGTACTTGTCAGCAAGTTCAGCGGCGACCCGTAGCGCTCGATCGGTGTACTTAATTTTATGGTGTTCCTCAAAACGCGTCTTGAGTCCTTTGAGAATTTGGTAGGTATCATCGACGTTGGGTTCATTAACATCAATCTTTTGGAACCGACGAGACAAGGCCCTGTCTTTATCGAAGATACCTCTGTATTCCTGATAAGTTGTCGAACCGATGCAGCGTATCTCACCGGATGCGAGCAACGGCTTAAGTAAATTCGATGCGTCCATCACACCGCCGGATGCAGCTCCGGCACCGATAATCGTGTGAATCTCATCTATGAACAGTATCTGGTGAGGCGTGTCTTTCAGCTCATTGAGTAGTGACTTTAGCCGCTTCTCAAAATCACCCCTGTATTTCGTGCCCGCGAGCAACGCACCGAGATCAAGTGAATGTACGGTACTTTCTTTGATGATGTCGGGCACCTGCCCATCAACGATCAACTTGGCAAGGCCCTCAGCGATGGCGGTCTTTCCAACGCCTGACTCTCC
>JABBBA010000297.1 GCA_018607685.1 K189A clade bacterium
CCAACGCGTTGCCTAGATTACATTGTTATGTGAATTTTACCCCGACCCCATTTATCTTGGTATATCCGTAGCCTTGTTTCCACCGCAATGCATGCCTCTCCGGGGCTGATTCCCGTAAAATCCCGTATGGATTCAGGCTGCAGAATAGCCAGGCACCAAAAATTTGTGTACCGCAACTGGTGGAAATTCTGTGCTGGATCGTCTTTAAACTCATCACATACTACGCTTGGAATTTTTGTGGACGATATACGGGATGTTTTCCTGACAATACGATTGCAGCTAGCGCGCGTAGCCTCGAGAATCGTTCCCCCGCACGAAGTCGAGGACATCGTTCAGGAAACTTACGTCAGACTATGCCATGTTGGTAAAGCGGATCACATTCAGCACTCGAAGTCCTATTTATATAGAACCGTTCATAACCTTGCTCTGGACAGTGTTAAGCGAGCTGAAAATCGGCTACGAGATCATCGCGATGATGCCGAAGACAGTACGTTCGATGAGTATTCAACGCAGATTGATGAAACGTTCGAACAAGTAGCGACAGGTGAGGATTTTGATCAACTATGTGAAGCTGTGCGCCTTCTACCCGTACAGGCTCGGCGAGTGTTCGTTCTTAAAAAGGTGTACGGCTATTCGCAGCGCGAGATAGCAGCTGAACTAGGAATCGCTGAAAGTACAGTAGAGAAACATGTCGCATTGGCGATGAAGCGATGCGCAGAACATATGAAAGGTCAGGCGTTTCGGTCGAATCTCGCTGTTAACCGGGAGGCGAAATCATGAACAACGTCTTTGATATTAATCAGAATCGCGAGAATGACCGGGTCGAGCAGGCGAGTGAATGGATTGCGAAGTTAGATCGAGGTCTCACAGACGCTGAGTTTGAAGAACTGCATACCTGGATAGCAGCAGATCCAAAGAACGAAATTGAACTCCAGAGTCAGGCAGCACTTTGGGACAAAATGGACGTACTCTCGCGATTGTCTGAGTTGTTCCCGCATAATGTGGCGGTGCCTGTCATAGAGTCGAATCAGCCAGTGCGACGGATAAGTTTGGCTGCCGCAATCGGTGTTTTCGTGCTTGCTGGGATGCTCTTGATCAACTCAGGAAACCTGGGAGAACAGTTTCCTGCAGAAATTACTGCTTACGAAACGGCGATTGGTGGCCGGTCTGTCAATAACCTTGCTGATGGTTCGATTCTCACCTTGAACACAAACAGCAGAGTTGAAGTAGTTTTCAAAGATCAGAATCGAGACATAATCCTCAAATATGGTGAAATTCACATTGACGTCGCTCATGACCCTTCCCGGCCGCTTAGAGTTTTTGCTGGTGAGAGGGTCGTGCAGGCTGTGGGTACTGCCTTTAGTGTCAAGATCGACGCTTCACAACGGGTTGAAGTTCTGGTTGCAGATGGCAGAGTCAAGATAGGGCTGCACTCACAATATCCTGAGGGATCTAATACGGCGAAAACCGCAGCCATTGACGCCATAGAGAATCAATCCATTGTCGCGGCCAAGGGTGAGCGGCTCATTCTCGATGCACAGGGTGAGAGTTTGGAGGTACTTGAACCCGAAGAAATCGAAGTTCAGTTGTCATGGAGAAAAGGTAATCTGGTCTTTCGGGGCGAATCTCTTCGCAACGCTGCGGCAGAGGTTGGTCGGTACACCTCAATTGAGTTCGTCTTCTTGGACGAAGATCTCAAGAAAATTAGAGTAGCGGGTCTTTTCAAGGCGGGTGATGTGAACGGTTTTCTCAATACACTCGAGGCAAACTTCAATATTACTAACAGGCGTGTTGGCGATCAGACGATACTGCTATCTGCTAATAAGAGCCTTGACGATGATCGGAGTAATTAGTCATTTTCGGGGTTCTTCGAGAATGTTGTTCCATCACTGGTGGAAAATTCAGGCTCGATCGTCTTATAACCCAGCAGGTGATATAGCTGCTGGGGAGACATTCAACATTGGCTGGGTCAGACGAACCCTGCCAAAGTGGATCGCTTTTACGTTAGTACTCTGTTCTTGGTCATGTCTCAATTTTGCTCAAGACAACAGTAACGATACATTTGAATTCGATATTCTCCAGCAGCGAGCTGATCTTGCGCTCATCGCATTTGCGGAGCAGGCAAACCAGACTCTGTTGTTTTCGTTTGATGAAACAAGCACGAAGACATCCAATAAACTCCATGGCCAATACGAGGTTGTTGAGGCGCTAAGAGTTCTGTTAGCTGATACCGGTCTTTCTATATCGATGGGCGGTGAAGGACAACTGAGTGTTGTCCATGATACGCATCTTAATTCGGGGAATAACGTGAATAAAATAATAGGAAGATCAGTTGTCAGTCGTCTTAGCTCTGCGGTCGGCGCCTTATTTATAGGTGGTGGCGCTTTGGCCGAAGACGTTGACGGTGTGGCGTCTAGCCAGATAAATGTAATCGAAGAGATCGTGGTTACTGCGATGAAACATTCGCAATCGATACAGGAGATACCAGCTTCTATTACTGCGATAGGCGGTCAAGACCTCGAAGATCGCGGCATCAGGGATATGCACGATATCAAGTTTGCTACGCCAAGCCTGCAGTACGGGTCAGTACTGGGAGGGCACAATATTTCAATACGCGGTATAGGTTCCTTTAATCGTCAACCCGGGGTTGCCGTAAGTGTTGATGGTGTTTACCAGACAAAAGATACTGCAGCGCAAATGTATCAGCTAGATCTTGAAAGAATTGAGATTGCTAGAGGTCCTCAAGGAACACTATATGGGCGCAATTCCAATGGCGGAGTCGTCAATATGATTACTGTCGCGCCCACACGATACCATGAGGGATACATGCGAGTAGGTTACGCCGAGTTCGATGAGATGACCTTTCAGGGAGTCTACAGCGGGCCGATATCGGACAGAGTTGCAGTACGTATCGCGTTAGACCACAAGGATATGGGAGATGGCTGGATTGAAAACAAGGTACCTGGCAGCGAAGATTTGATGCAAGGGGACGTTACAAATGGCCGAATCAGGCTGATTGCAGATCTCCTGGAGAACCTGGCAGCAGACTTCACTTATTCCAGGGGTACATCAGATGGCCCGCAAGATCAGTATGAATGGATTACCGATAATCGAGCACAAGCCGAAGCGCTGAACCCTGGAATCAGCGCTGAGCCAATATCTCTAGAGGCATTCGAAACCTATTCTGACTTTCCAACGAGCTCCGATCGAGAGTACGAACTTACAAGCCTGACCCTGAACTGGGAGCTGGGTTGGGGTGAACTAAAGTCGATTACTGCGCTCCAGGACTTCGATGATCGGTTTGACAATGATCGCGATGCCACCAGTGGTGGTTATGTACAAACTAGTGATAGATCATTAACAGAGAGTTTCACGCAGGAATTTGTGCTGCTGGATGAAAGCGACAAGTTCAGTTGGACTCTGGGTGCCTATTATCTGGAAGAAGAATATACACGTAATGTTCATTTTGACTCCACCCGACCCGCTGTGGGATTGCCCGCCCCCTACATACTGGACTTTTCTCTCAACAGATATGACACGACGTCGCTATCGTTCTTTGCAGATGCCACATGGAATGTGACTGATTCGTTCAGGTTGAGTGCGGGGGTTCGTCATACCAGTGACGAGATTGATGAATCACATGTTAACCAGGTATTTCTGCAGATACCTGATCCAGTGTTGATAGTGGAATCGTGCAACAAGTCAGTTGATGAAGAGTGGGATGAGACAACCTATAGGCTGGCTGCTCAATATGACCTCTCTGACCGGACTAACATATATGGTTCGTATTCTCAGGGCTACAAGGCAGGTGGTGTTGCACTCTTTGAATGTAGCGCACCGTACGACCCGGAAACGGTAGATGCCTTTGAGATCGGGTACAAAGCTCGACTCGGTGCAGGCTCGACGACGTTAACTGCGGCCCTGTTCTCTTATGACTATTCTGACTTCCAGGTGGCTCAGGTCATCGGCCTTGCTTCCGTGACCCGAAATGCAGGTGATGCCGAAGTTCTGGGGTTTGAATTGGAGTTTTCATCGTACCTTACTGATCGCTGGCTTTTGTCTGGTGGAATGACACTGCTGGATACGCAGTACGATGATTTTATCAATTTTGATGGCCTCAATCCTGCGGCGGGTTTTCAGAATCTCAAAGGGAATGCACTAAATGATGCCCCGGAGACCAGCATCAATTTGGGCGTGCAATACTCGATGCCTGCTTTTGCTGGGGAATTGAGCGTCAGAGTCGACACCGCGTATCGATCTCGCGTTTACTTCCGTGAATTTGGTGCTCGCGATGACTCACAGTCTGGATACGCTGTTATCAACGTAAATGCTGGCTGGAAGAGTAATGACGGAGTATGGGAGGCGCGCCTGTTTGCCAAGAATGCTACCGAAGAGGAATACCTTGTTAGTCTTCTGGGTGTCGCTTCGACGGGTGGTCGGTTTGGCGCATATGGACCGCCTCGACAAGTTGGGCTGGAGATCACCAGGCGGTTTGGCACAAATTAGGCAATGCTGATTCTACGGACAATCGCCAATGCTCTTATCCTGAGTGCAGTTGCCAGTATCTCCTGGGCGGAAGATGTTTGTACGGGCTTGACCGCGAGCGCCATCAAGTCGTCAGAAATAGCGCTTCCCACTCGAGGCGCAACTGTAGTCACGGGACTGATCTTGTCTACGGGGAAGGACGACCTGGCACAATCGGACGTTTGTCACATTCAAGGCATCATTTATTCTGTAAGTGATGCACCCGATATACATTTCGAGGCGGCATTTCCATCTTCGTGGAATGGACGTGCTCTGATGCTGGGTGGTGGTGGATACAATGGCGTGATACCTGATGTGCTTCACTCGCCCTTCGGTGAAGTGGGACCCGGAGGCGTCGTTGAAAGCCCTCTTCAGCGCGGGTATGTCGTATTTGCGAGTGACTCAGGTCACCAGGCTAGCGGTAAAACACTTGACCGTTTCGTTGATGGTGAATTCCTGCAGTATGAGGAGGCTTTGTCGAATTATGCTGGAGACGCACTGAAAAAGACTAAGGATGCCGTCTATTACCTGCTCTCCCGTTACTACGGAAAAGAGCCAGCCTATTTGTATTTTCGAGGCGGTTCGAATGGTGGAAGGGAAGCGCTAGTGTTCATTCAACGCTGGCCCACCGAAATCGATGGTGCTATCGCTCTGTACCCTTTCTGGAACGCGGTAACAGCAGCCCGTACTTTCGGGCTACAGGCACGAGCCCTTGCAAAATCAGATGCATATTTCACTGATGAGCAAATGACGCTTGTCTACGAATCCTCTGTCGCCACATGCGACCTTTTAGATGGCGTTGAAGACGGCGTGATATCCAATGTACGAGCCTGTGCCTTCGACCCAGGCATGCTGCTTTGTGACAAAAAGAGGGTAGACGGTTGCCTGAACAATTCGCAACTTGAGGTGTTCCAGGTTTTTGCTACAGATGCTTTTTATCCGGAAATGCAAGGAGATGCAGCAATGTACCCTGGTTTTGAGGTGTTCGGTGGGGCAGACCTAAGGCCCTGGCTCGTCGGAAGGCAAGCGCCCTCCAGCGCGGTAACTCCCCAAATGCCTTTGATGTTTCACTATTGGGACCAGTTGGTTCGAATGGCGATTGCCGCGGACCCCAGTTTTGATACGTTGTCCCTGGACCCCAGATATCCGGATGAGCTTTCTGAGCGATTACACTCAGTTGCGAGAATCATCGAAGCCAGAGAGACCGACCTCAGCGAGTTTGCAAATAGTGGGGGGAAGCTGATCATTTACCACGGGCTAGCTGATGCTGTACTGAGCCCAGGCGCCACCGCCCTTTTTTGGGAACGCATGACCAAGACGATGGGCGAAGACGAAGTTAGCCAATTCGCGCAGTATTACGAAGTGCCAGGGTTGGGTCACGGATTAGGCGCGTTCATACCGGTATGGGATGAGCTCTCTTTCCTGGAGCGTTGGGTTGAGGAAGGAATTAGACCAACAGATGTCGTGGTGCTAGATCTACATCCTGAAGGTAATGGACGTCAGCGCCCACTTTGTGAGTATCCATCCTGGCCTCGGTATGAGGGAGCCGGGAATCCCAATCTCGCCTCCAGTTTTCGATGCACAAGCAAATAGCTATCTGATGTAGAAAAACCTGGATACTCTCCAAGATAAGAATTGTAGTGGTCAAGTTTTTTTGGCCACAGTTTAGTAGTTGATCGCAAATCGCCTTTCAGCCTCATTCGGTGATAAACCACAGTTGTCCTGATGCGGCCTTGTTCGATTGTAGTAACCTTGGATGTATTGATTGATCTCGAACCTGGCTTGACTGATGGATCGATCACCAAGATCCGGTACCCACTCAGATTTTAAGCTGCGAAAGAACCGTTCCGTGAGAATAGATCCAGCACGATTGTCAGGTACAACCAACCCTCGTGGGTTCG
>JABBBA010000074.1 GCA_018607685.1 K189A clade bacterium
CGAGGGTTTCGCCGGGCTGTATTTCGAAGGAAACACCATCGACCGCCTTGTTGTATTTGTTGGCTCGAAGGAGGATGCCTTCCTTCACGGGGAAGTGCATTTTAAGGTCAGTAACTTTGAGTATAGGCTGCTGTTTAGCCGGCTGAATATCAGGCATAGCTAGATCTCCTGCCAGCGTAGGCAGCTGACCTGGTGTTGCTCTTTTACAGTCTGAAGGCCGGGCGCTTTATTGATGCATTGCTCCTCACTGGAAGTGCAGCGATTTTCGAAACGACAGCCCTCGGGTAAATCCAAAAGCCCTGGCACCATACCGTCAATAACACTCAGTGTTGATTTAGGTTCTGTATTAAGTGTCGGGATGGATTTAAGTAAACCGCGAGTGTAGGGATGCGCTGGTCGATCAAAGATATCGAACACGCTTCCTTTCTCTGCGACCTTGCCGGCATACATCACAACGACTTCATCGCAGGTCTCCGCGATCACGCCAAGGTCATGGGTAATCAATATGACAGACATGCCCATGTCGGCCTGAAGATCCTTGATCAGTTCCAGAATCTGCGCCTGGATAGTAACGTCCAGGGCGGTTGTAGGTTCATCAGCGATAAGGAAGTCGGGTTTACAGGCGAGTGCCATCGCAATAACAATACGCTGGCGCATGCCCCCGGAGAGCTGGTGCGGATATTCGGTCATCCTGACGTCGGGGGAAGGTATGCCCACTCTGTCGAGTATTTCGACGCCTTCACGAATTGCTGCATCGGCCGTAATGTCTTTATGGATCAGGAGAACTTCTGTCAGTTGCCGCCCGACGGTGTGCACAGGATTCAGTGCGGTCATTGGCTCCTGGAACACCATGCCAATGCGGGCGCCGCGAATTTTTTCCATTTGAGGAATAGGCAACCGCGTCAGATCTGTGCCGTCGAGTTCAACGCTTCCGGAGACAATCTGTCCCATGGGTTGTGGCAGTAATCTCATTATAGACAGGGCGGTAACACTCTTGCCGCAACCGGACTCACCCACGATACCAAGCGTCTTACCCGCATGCGCGTTGAATGAGACATCATCGACCGCTCGCACCCGACCCTCGTCGGTGTCGAATTCGGTGACCAGGTTGTTGATGGAAAGTGTGGCCATCAGGGAGTTGCGAACTGGTCGTAGAAATTAATTTCTGGCTCAAATTTCTGGCCAGAGTTCTTTGCGGCCTGGGTTTCTTCTTTTAAGTCACTATCAACCCAGTGAACAAAGAGCTCATCCCATCTTCGGGTGTGCTTATAGTTGAACCCCTCTGGATACCTGATCCATCGCCAGTGTCCTATCCGGTAGCCAGGCTGGACAAAACCGGGGACAAAAGACGCGTGTTCGTGATGAAGTTCGGTCATACGATGAGCAAGGTCGATCATTTCCTGCTTGTCAGCAGATATACGGTACTGATCAATCATGCTGTCCATTTCCTGCAGTGCAAGTTCCTCCAGATTGTTTGTCTGGGTTTTTACCTTTCGATCCGGATTGACTGACCCGTCTTCCAGGAAAGGCACGTCGTAAGCGTTGTCGGCATGGTAGGTTTCCCAGAAGCGAGGATACATTTCCAGCGATACGGAGAACGCCACAAAATGAACATCATGTTTTTTCTCCTGCACTTTCTTAAAGCCAGCTGTGGAATCCAGTACTTCAAGTCGCAGTTCAAGCCCAGCCTTCAGTGCTTCTTCCTTGAGGATGGTCAGGATATCCTTGTAATGTTCATACCCGGTCGAGAAAGTAAAAGACAGTCGCTGGCCTGCTTCATTTTGCAGAATGCCATCAGGCCCGCGTTCCGTGAAGCCGGCTCTGGCAAAGGCTTCCTGCGCCTTGTTGATATCAAACTCTCTTGGCTGAAGGGTTGGATGGGTAAATTCGCCGTAGCCATCTGAAGACGTCTTCATGCGCGCGTAGTCGCCTCGAAAAAACTTCTCCAGAACCAGGTCCCAGTTGGATGCATACTGGATGCCGACCCGAATATCCCTGTTGTCCAGCAGACCCTTGGAGGTATTGATCCACATGCCGAATGTGGGTCTTGGGTGCTGGTTATAGAACATTGATTTATGGATGTAGCCCGATGCGACATCCTGGTCATCATCGGGAAGTTTTTCGTACCAATACTCGGCGAGTCTAAGATTAAATTGATCAATATCGCCGCGTTTGAATGCTTCGAAATGCTTCGAAGTATCGCGAATAACCGCCAGGTGGATTTTGTCCATGTTGAATCGGTAGCGCCAATGTTTTTTATCTTTTGCCCACCAGTCCTTGTTGCGAGTCAGGGTGACCGACCTGCCTTTCTTGAGGTTTTTATCGTCCAACAGGTAGGGTGAGGTGGTTGTCTCGAACCGCCACTGGTAACGCTCTACATAGTCATCGCCGAGTTCCTTGAAGAAGTGTTCAGCCGTTGGGCGAAGTTCCAGAACACGTGAACCCATGTCGGGTTTTGCTTCAGGGACAGAAATTGAAAAAGTCAGATCGTCGTATTTTGTTATGTTGGTGTACTGGGTTTTGTACCAGTTGTTGTACCAGGGCGCGACGATGTAACTGGATTGATTCATGAAGAACATGAAGAAAAAATCATCGCTTGTAATGGGCTCTCCGTCCGACCAGGTCGCTTTTGGGTCAAGCTTTACAAAGACAGTTTTGTTTTCGTGGTCAACTGCCCAGGACTCGGCAAGGCCCGGGAAATATTCGAAATCATTGGGATGCCTGTGGGCAATCGACATTGAGACATCATCGAGCAGGTAGATTCGGAATGAACCGTTTGAGTCCGGGCCCATAGTGCGAAGTGTTCTGGGAAAGTCCTGCAGGCGAATGTATTCCGTACCACCTTTTTTAGCCTCGGGTGACCCCACCTCTGGCAGATGGCTACCATCTTCCCAGTTCAGCCCCGTCGGCAGATCCGCCAACGTCTTGAATGAGAAAAACTCCGGGCGCTCCGCGTAGTAAGCCTGTACCTCTGCTGTGTTGTCGATGACTTCGAAATCAGATTGTTGTGCGTCATCTGAGGATCCGCCGCAGGCGGAAAGGGCAAGCAGTGCAAACAGTGCAACTGTGGTTGGGAAGAATCTCATAGTAAATCTCATTCCTGTGTAAATCGTTCCGCTGTAACTGGAAAACTAGCGATAGATGGTGAACTTCTTCGGGTCGAAAGATTCTCGAACCGCTTCACCGATAAATGTAACCACGGTCAGCAAAACAACCAGGGTTCCAAAAGCTGACATGACGATCCATGGGGCAGTCCTGAGTGTTGCAGTGCCCTGCTTTAGCAGTTCGCCCAGGCTTGGGGTGGGCGGTGGTAAACCAAATCCAAGGAAATCGAGTGCCGTGATGGCTGTAATGGCTGAAACTACCGTAAATGGCATGAACGTCACTAGTGTCGATAAGACGTTTGGCAGGATATGGCGGAAGATGATCCTCGTATTTGAGGCACCTATTACCCGGGCAGCGGCGATGTAGTCTCTGGATTTCTCTTTGTAGGTTTCGGTTCTCATGTAATACGTCATGCTGGTCCACGAGAAGAGCACCATTACCGTCAGTAGTATGGCGATCCTTGTCGGTATGGTGAAAGTCTGAGGTATGACGCTGAATACAATGATGATCATGTACAGGAAAGGAATGTTCGACCAGATCTCGATGAATCGCTGGAAAACCAGATCGAAGACACCTCCGAAGTAGCCCATGGCACAGCCGATGGTGATGCCGATGGCATACACCGCGAGCATAAACGCGATTGAAAACCAGAGGGCGATCCGGGTTCCATAAAAGAGTCGGGCAAGGATGTCCCTGCTGGTGGTGTCGGTCCCCAGAATATGCCTGTCACCAAGGGAGGGTGGAGATGGCTTAAAGACACCGCCGGGTGCGTGGTTTTCCAGCGGGTTGTAGGGGACAGCAGGCATCAGGACCCAGTTGTCGCCACCTTCCTGGCTGAATTTTTCTTTGAGATCCCGGTAGTTAACTTCGTAGTCGTAGTCCATGCCGAAATCTGTTCCAGCGTGAAAGTCGGAATAAGTGGGGAAGTACAGGGTGTCGTCGTAACTAACAATCAGGGCACGACTGTTGACCAGGAGCTCGCCAAACGACAACAGGGCCAGTAGGCCGACCAGGAAAAGAAAACTGTAGTAGCCGCGTTTAATTTCACGGAAGCGACGAAGTCTCTTTAAGGTCTGTGGGTTCAGGTTCAACATCGTTTACTGGAATCTAATCCTAGGGTCGACCAGTGCGACCAGGACATCAGAAATAATATTTCCAATGAGCAGGAGAAAGCTTGCCAGCAGAACAACACCCATCACCACGGGATAGTCGCGGTCGAGAATTGCCGTCAGGCCGAGCAGCCCGAAACCATCAATATCGAAGATGGTCTCAATAAGAAAGGACCCTGATACCAATAAGACAATATTTTGCCCAAAGGTGGTTGCGATTGGGATCATGGAGTTGCGCATTGCATGTCGGGTTACGGCCCGGCGGAACGAGACGCCCTTGGCGATCGCCGTCCGGATATAGTCTGAAGCGAGGTTATCCATCAGGTGGTTTTTCAGTAGCAGAGTGACCAGTGCAAAGCTGCCAACCAGGTAACAGATAAGTGGCAGTACGGAATGATTGATCAGGTCCATTGCCTTGCCTATCTTGTCTTTCTCCTCAAAGGAAAAACTGACGAAGCCTCCCATGGGAAACCATTCCAGTCTGACGGAAAAATAGAGAAGTAGCAGTGACCCAAGCGCGTAGCCGGGGATGGCGTAGCCCACGAAGATGAGAATCGACGAGACGTTATCCACCACGGTTTTATGCTTGATCGCTTTCAGGACGCCGAGGGGTATACAGACAATATAGGTAATCACCAACGTGACCAGTCCGTAGTACAGCGACACCGGGAACCTGTCCCGGATCACATCCCAAACGGGTTCGTTGTAACGGTAGGAGCTTCCAAGATCCCCCTGGACAACTTTACCGAGCCAGTCGATATAGCTTTCCAGTACCGGTTTGTCGAAACCATAGTACTCCTGGAGTTTTTTCAGCTGTGCATCGGAAAGCGCCATGTCGGCACCTGCCATCTGTGAGCTAACGCCAGAATTGCTGAACTGCTGGGACTCCATGATGGCTCGTTCCAGCGGCCCGCCAGGAACAAGTCGGGTGATGGCGAACACAATGATGGTAACCCCGAGCAGGGTCGGAGGAATGAGCAGGAATCGTCTTATGAAATAGTCGCGCATGTATTAAATATCTGGGTCCAGAGGCTTTTGGCCTCTTCATCACATTACAGCAGGGTAAGCCGTGTATATGCCATAAGAGAACCGCGAATGGTGCCACAATCCCGGTCTTCTTGAAAGATCTAACGGATCTCACATCGTCAAATTGTTTACATACAGCTAACACATTCAGCGACGTATATGCCTATAATCTGGCTACTTTTAAACATGTTTGAGAACTGCGATGGAAGAAGTAGATAAGATTAGTGAGTATTTGGATATGGGTGTGGAGATGGCCATTGGCTATGCTCCCGGATTGCTGCTCGCGGTTGCGACGCTTTTCATCGGCCTGTGGGCCATTTCGATGTTCTGTCGAGGTGTCAGGGCCGGTTTTGTAAAAGGTGGGATGGAGCCCTCGCTCCAAAGCTTCCTGATGAGCATGATCAGTATCGGCCTGAAGGTCCTGCTGGTCATTAGTGTCGCCTCCATGGTCGGTATCGCAACCACGTCGTTTATTGCTGTACTGGGTGCTGCCGGTCTGGCTGTTGGTTTGGCATTGCAGGGCTCGCTGGCAAATTTCGCAGGTGGTGTTCTGATTCTTATTTTCCGGCCCTACAAGGTAGGTGACTTCATAGATGCCGGGGGAGTAATGGGCGTCGTCAGGCGTATTGAGATCTTCAGTACAGTTCTGACAACCGGGGACAACAAAACCATCATCCTTCCCAATGGCGCTGTCTCCAATGGTGCCATCACGAATTTCTCGACCCAGGAAACGCGTCGCGTCGATATCGTTTTCGGTATCGGTTATGACGACGACCTTAAGAAGGCCAAAGAAGTATTAAAAGGCTTGATCGAGGCGGATGAACGTATCCTTAAGGATCCCGAGCCCCTGATTGTTGTATCGAACCTGGGAGACAGTACGGTTGATATCACCACACGTTCATGGGTGAACTCAGCGGACTATTGGGGCGTCTACTTCGACCTGACCGAAAACACGAAGCTCGCGTTTGACGAAAATGATATTAGTATTCCTTATCCTCAGACCGATGTTCACCTTTACCAGCAATCCTCGTAAAGAATAATCAATATTGCGCTCGCAGCGGGCTATGAGCTCCGGGGCGCAATACGATTTCTCTTAGCTCATCAGGCAATCGTAAAAAGTATCGATCAGTTTTCGGTACCTGACGCTGCCGGACTGATGCAGTTGGTTG
>JABBBA010000048.1:0-10110 GCA_018607685.1 K189A clade bacterium
TTGTGAACTTCGATGAAAACTGTGTCAGTCTGCTCGACTATCTGGGTCCGATTGCTGATGAATGGGCAGAATTCCAGTTCGACAAGGTTCGACTGGCGGCCCGACATACTTTTGTACTCAACTGCAACTGGAAGATCGCGATGGAGGCCAACACCGAGGTCTACCACGTAAAAAGCATCCACCCCAGCACCGTTGCACCGTCGCTCGATGACCGCCGCAATGTGAACTCCTTCTACCCAAACGGACATGGCCGAATGGTCGCACCACGACCCAAGGGCGGCAATGTGGGTAGCTCCATCGTGCTACCGGATCTACCTGAAATCGACACCGTGGGCGAGATCGGACGCACCTGCACCCAGTCATATGGCGTTTTCCCGAATTGGGTGTCTCCACTAAGCCACAGAGCGATACCGCCGCTACTTTTCTGGCCTATCAGCATCAATCAAACGCTATTTGAAACGTGGACAATGGTACCCGACTGGGGCGATGGCGAACGGCCGGATTACTGGACCGTGAATGACGGCGAGAGCCTCAACCAGGTGTTACTCGAAGATACCGAGTTCGGCGAGGCGATTCAGAAATCCATGGAGTCCTATGGCTTCAAGGGCGTGCCGCTTTCCTACCAGGAAGCCAGGATCTATCACTGGAATCAGCAGGCGGACCGAGTCATCGGCGTTGAAAATATTCCACCGGAACTACAGGTTGAACAGGTGCTGGGAGAAGAGTGGATCTATCCCAATGACCCCCGGGTCGAGTACTCTTAACGGCAAATGGCTCCCCTTACCGGCATAAAGGTCGTCGAGTTAGGCGTAATGATTGCCGTCCCCGGTGCATCAGGAACCCTGGCCGGCCTTGGCGCCTCAGTCATCAAGGTAGAAGACACCGAGCGCGGAGACGAGCTCCGAAACTATGGGAGCACCCGAAATGGCATGAGTGGCTGGTTCGCCAATACCAACGCCGGTAAACGGTCAGTTTCTGTAGACCTGAATACACCCGACGGCAAGGAAATCCTCTGGCGATTGCTGGAAGATGCCGACGTATTAATCCAGGGGTTTCGAACAGGCGCCCTCGACAAGCTGGGCTTTGACTTCAAGACGGTGGCTCAAAAACATCCCACGCTTGTCTATTGCTCTTCGACCGGTTTCGGAGAATCCGGACCCTACGCCGATCTACCGGCCTATGACCCGGTCATACAATCATTATCAGGCTGGGCAGGTTTCCAGAGCACTGATGGCAAACCGACGCTGCACAAAGCGATGGTGTCGGACAAAACCGCCGCCGTGTACAACGTCCAGGCAATACTGGCGGCACTGGTACAACGCGGAAGAACCGGCAAGGGCTGTTTCATAGAGGCGTCCATGCTGGAATCCAACATCATGTTCAACTGGCCCGATGTCATGATGCAGTGCACGTTGCTGGAGGAAGACGCCAACCATGTGCCCAACATTTTTGGCTCGTACCGCCTATATGAATGTACCGACGGTCACGCCACCATCGCCTGTGGTAACGACAAACAATGGCAGGCTTTCTGTCAGGCACTTGAGGTAGAAAACCTGCTGTCGGACAGCCGGTTTCAGACAGCAAAGGTTCGCGCAACCCATATCCCTGAGTTTTTCGAGGTAATTGCCGAGGTTGCGTCTGGGTTTAGTGTTGAAACTCTGGTCAGTCGGTTACGGACGGCAGATGTACCGGCCGCACCCGTGCATTTACCTGAAGCAGTCAGGAATGACCCGCAGGTTGTGACGCGAGGGTTCATTGAAGAGAAACAACACCCCAGAATCGGCCGCTATCTTGGAGCAAAACCACCGATTTCCATGTTCGGTGAAGAGATCACGCTTACACCTGCACCCATGATGGGCGAACAAACCACCGAAGTACTTATTGAGCTGGGTTATGACCAGCCAACTATAGATTCTCTGAAACTCGCCGGTGTGATTAACTGCTTTGAATGAAATCTGATTACACCCCCGTATCCTGGCCCGTAAGAATTGCCTTTGGTATCGGCCAGCTTCCGGAAGGAATCAAATCCGCGGCATTTGGATTTTTTCTTCTCTTTTATTACAACCAGGTCCTGGGACTCTCAGGCACCCTGTCCGGGATAGCGATCTTTCTTGCGCTTATCACAGATGCCATCAGCGACCCGATGGTGGGGGCCCTGTCTGATTCAACAAGATCACGCTGGGGAAGAAGACACCCTTATATGTATGCGGCCGCCATTCCTTTTGCAGCCTCTTTTTATTTCCTGTTCGCACCGCCCGACGGCCTGACTGAAATGGGGCTTTTCTGGTGGCTGACCATTTTCTCTATCGCCACCCGCACCTTTATGACGTTTTACTCAGTACCCCATATGTCACTGGGCGCCGAGTTAACCAATGACTATGACGAGAGAACCCTTCTGTCCTCTGTCCGCATGGTATTGCAGCTGCTCGGCATGTTTGCGGTCCTGATTGGTGGCCCGATCATCTTTTTCGGCGCAACGGCAGACTACGACAACGGCCAGCTCAACCCAGATGCCTACCCACCCTTCGCGATGACCGGTTTTTTGATCATGGTCATCGGCGTCTGGGTCTCTGCCCTCGGAACCCACAGCCAGATAAAGAACCTGCCTCAGCCGGGGCCGGAAGATCGCTTTTCACCCAGGGCAATGTTCGGTGACGTTCTGAAGGCGTTCAGGATTCCCTCGTTTACAGCAGTCGTTTCTGCCTCGGTCATCGCCGGCATGAGCCAGGGAATGGTTCAGGCACTTATTATCTATACGGGGACCTATTTTTTTGAGCTATCGCCCACTCAAATGACGTTCCTTTTTACCGGTGGTGTCGTTGGCGTGGTCACCGGGACACTTTTGACGCGGCCTCTGTCAAACATTTTCAAAGAAAAGAAACATCTCTATATCGCAGGGTATTGCTGGTATGCGGTCCTTACATCCTACGTCATCATTCTCCGCTTACTGGACCTGCTACCACCGAACAGCGACCCGATGATTGCCCCACTCTACATTTTCAGTGGGACCATTGCGGGGATCGGTCTTGGCGCAGCCATACCGCTGACCTCCAGCATGATCGCCGACATTACCGATGAGCACGAACGAAGGTACAAAAGGCGCCAGGAAGGTATCTACTATGCAGCGGCATCATTCGCCGGCAAGGCTGTGGGCGGCTCCGGCGCTATTTTTGCGGGGCTGATCATCGACTTCGCCGGCATTCCCCAGGGTGCAGACCCCGCTACCGTATCAAGTGAATCCGTTCTCAGGTTCGGTTGGGCACTTGGCCCGGCGGTGATCGTGATGACGGCGTTGGCGATTGCCTGCATCAGCTTCTACGGGATCAACCGCGAAACACACGCAAAGACCCTGCAGGAAATTCGCGAAAGATCCCCCGGTTGACCGACGTCCCAGTCGAATATCCAGGACCGAAAGCGCTCCACCTGACTTGATTTGGTGATTCTCGAACTCGGCTGGTATCCTCCATCGCAACAAATAGTTCACATCAATGGAGATCAACCAGATTGTCCAGTTTCCCAACAAGCCCGGAAGAACTTACCGCCCAATGGCTCACCGACAAGCTCGGGTACAAAGTAGAATCGTTTGACATCGAAGCCCTTGGGGAAGGTGGCGGCCTACTGGGACTGGTGACCCGGTTGCACCTGAATGCCAACGAAGGTCCGAAGACACTCATCGCAAAGTTCCCAACCAAAACGGAAGAGAACCGCGCTGTCGCAACGGTCTATGACATGTACAGGCGGGAATATCGGTTCTACACTCAGGTTGCACCCAACGTTCCGCTGCGAGCACCCGCGTGTTACCACGCAGAGTTCAATCCCGAGAACAGCGATTTCGTACTTCTGCTCGAAGACCTTCAGGGGTTTACACTTGGCGACCAGGTGACAGGTTGTACTGCGGACGAAGCGCACCAGGTGATTCAAAGCATCGCATCACTTCACAGGAACACCTGGCAACCGGACCACATCACCGACATTAAGCAACACGACATGCCTTACCAGCGTGACGGCATGATTGGCGGCTTCCAGGTTGGCTGGCCCGTCGTAAAGACTGATTTTACAGATGTCCTGGAGGCGGCAATTACGCCGCAGCAGATTGCGCTACTCGACACCATGCCTGACCAGATCAATCGCTTACTCGATACCATGCACGACGGACCACTCGTCATCGGCCATGGTGACGTCCGGCTGGATAATATTTTTTTCGCTAAAGACAGCAATGCACTGGTGGACTACCAGGCAGTTTCCAAGGCTGCCCCGGAACACGATCTGGCCTATTTTGTCACCCAGAGTCTGGGGGATGATGTGCGGAACGCAGAAGACTGGGTTGCCGTCTATCACCAGCATCTCACCAGCGAAGGTATCGACTACCCACTCGAAAGTTCGCGCGAACGATATCGCTATTGCGCGCTTTATCTTGTCTGCTATGCCGTTATCATCGCTGGCACGCTGGACCAGGCGAATGCGCGTGGCAGAAAACTTGCGGAGACATTGCTTGGGAACTCACTTCGTTCCCTTGCCGAACTCGACGCATTCGAACTACTTACTGAGTAAGAAAGAGCCCCAGTAAAAAGTACCCCAGTAAAAAAACCAAAATCCCAGTAACAGACAGGAAGACGAACATGCAGGTAGAGAACAGGGTAGCCGCCGTAACGGGTGGCTCAGCAGGTATCGGCAGAGCCATCGCTGAAGCTTTTCTGGCGGAAGGCGCCAGAGTAACAATCATGGCAAGAAATGCGGACAAGGCTAACAAGGCCCTTGAAGAAATAGGCGCCGGTGACAAGCTTGTTTTCATTCAGGGAGATGCGACCAGCCAGGCCGACGTCGAAGGTTTTATCGACAAGACGGTTGAAACATTCGGTAGTATCGACATTCTTGTCAACAACGCCGGCGGTGCCGGGGGCCTCCTGCCAACGGTAGAGCTATCCGATGAAGAGTTTGATCTCTGTATGAAGTGGAACGTCTATTCTACATTCTGGGGCACCCGCCGCGCCCTGAAGACCATGCTGGCAAACAAATGGGGCCGCATCATCAACATCTCATCGATGGAAGGCAAGCATGGCAAGCCAGTCTTGACCGCCTACACAACGGCGAAGCACGCGATTAACGGCATGACCAAGTCGGTGGCCAGGGAAGTGGGTACTGAAGGCGTGACGGTTAATTCAATCTGTCCCGGGATCGTACTGACGGATATTCTGATGAGTAATGGACCTGCTACCGCCAAGGCAATGGGCCTGACCCTGGATGAGATGATTGATATGTTCACCGCAGAATCTGCGATCAAGCGTCCCAACACGGTTGAAGAAGTTGCGGCCGTCGCAATGCTGCTGGCAAGTGAGGCCGGTGCAGGTATTACTGGCGCACAAATAAGCGTTGATGGTGGTACGGCGCAGTACTGACAATTTTCTTAGGTTTTAAGGCGCCTTCGCGCCTTAAAACCTTTTAGAAAATGTCAGCCCCGAACGGCGAAGCCGGAGGGATCCTTCGTAACAGTCTCGCGAGCAACAGATCTCTCCGTAAAGGCGCCTTCGCGCCTTAAAACCTTTTAGAAAATGTCAGCCCCGAACGGCAAAGCCGGAGGGATCCTTCGTAACAGTCTCGCGAGCAACAGATCTCTCCACTTCGTGGCTACGCCACTCCGGTCGAGACGACGGTACTTACGTCGAGATGACTGGCACCTAGCCAAAATTAAACCCCGGCCCACACTCAACAAGCATCTGCCCAACAAGACCAGCGGCGCGATGTTGTTGGGCTTTTTGGTATTCCTCGTTTCTGAACATATCGAGCATGACCTGTGTTGATGGGTACTCGATGACTGCTACGGCATCCCAGGCGCCTTCTCCCTCGCCAATTAGAAACCCTCGCACTTCACCTGAATACACAACACGCGCACCTTTGGGCTCCATGATCTCCCTGAAAGCCTCGCCATAAAGATGATAGGCCTCCTCACCGCTCAGATTGGTTTCGCGGCCGTCTTCGTACACGGCTTTCTCCCTAAACCTCAATAGGTTCAGCATGGAGATGGGTTCACCGGTCGCCCTGTCACGGAATGCGCGAACCTGGTCGCCGGTTGGTTGCAGAACAATTTCAGTCATTGATTGTCACCTGATTATAGAGTTGTTAATTTTAATTTCGGCTTCTACTCACATAGAAAGACAGGAATATTCCGGTCAGTAAGGTCCTGGTAATCCTGGTATGGCGGATAGTATTCACAGCAGACGGGCCAGAGCGTCGCCTTTTCTTCATCCGACACCTGTCTTACTTTCATCGGCCTGGTTTGTCCTCCGAAAGTAATGCGAACATCCGGGTAAGCCACCAGATTGTGATACCAAACAGGATGCTTCGGCGCGCCACCCTGGGATGCCACCAGCAGGAACCCATCGCCATGAGGCACGTACATCAGCGGAATGGTCCGCTGCTTTCCGGATTTGGCGCCTTTCATCTCAACCAGCAGAATAGGCATCCCCGCCAGCTTATCCATCCAGCGCCCGCCCGATAATTTGTAGACGATCACATTCACTTTGGTGAAAAGTTTAAGCAGCCATCTGGGCGGCGGAGCATCATTTTTGGTGGTGACTTCTTCACTCATAGGTCCTGCCTCGTATTCTTTTGCTTATTATTTTTTGAGCCTCTCCTCGCGAAGGGTTTTTCTCCTGAGCTTGCCAGCATCATCTCGCAGGGGTTCATCAGAAAACTCAATGGTTCTGGGTAGCTTATAGCGAACAAGCCTCTCTGCCAGATGGTTCAATAAAACGTCTTCCGCCAAACCACCTGGCGCATCAACAATGGCATGCACAACATTACCAAGGTCTTCGTGGGGCAAGCCTATGACCGCGGAAGAACGAACGCCTGCGCAACTGTCGATAGCGGCCTCAACCTCGGCAGGGTATATATTTGCGCCACCTGACAGGATCATATCCGTCTGCCTGTCCGCCAGATACAGGTAACCGTCTTCATCGAAGTATCCCATGTCACCAATACTTTCAAAGCCGCCATCAATAGCCTTTGCCTGCGCCCCTATATACCGATACGTGGATCCCTGCCCGGTGAGCGGTCGCAGAAACACTTCACCAACTTCATTAGGCGGCAATTGCTGACCTTCATCGCCAACAATAATGATTTCACAGGTCGCATTTGGCTTGCCTACTGAGCCGCGATGCGACATCCATTCAATGCCGCTAATAACCGTGCCGCCCTGGGCTTCTGTGCCGCCATAGAGCTCCCAGATAACGTCAGGGCCCAGCCATTCAATGAAAGCTTCTTTCAACCAGGCCGGACATGGCGCAGCCAGATGCCATAGAATCTGCAGGCTGGACAGGTCATAGCTGGTTCTGACTTCTTCGGGCAGATTCCAGATCCGCTGCATCATCGTCGGTACCATGTAGACAATATCTATTTGCTGGTCCTGTATCAGCCTGAGTGTCTCCTCCGCATCAAACCGTGTGGTCACCGTAATCTGGTTACCTCGAAAGAACGCACTCATCGCCCAGACAAAGGGGCCATTGTGGTAAAGCGGGCCCGGTATCAGCATCGACCCCTGCAACCGGGTATGTAATCGATCCGAATCTATATCCCATACCGCAGGGCTGGTGGTAACGATCAACTTGGGCCTTCCCGTACTGCCGCCTGAAGTCATCGCCTTAAATGAGGTGGCGATTTTTTCCGACAACGGTTCATCTGAAATGGCTGGATCCGGTTCATACCCGGTCGGCAACGTCTGGTACCCCTCATGTGAACCATCGGGAACACCGGTAATCAGAGTAGGCTTACCCACATCTACAATCTGGTCACGCTCGAATTTGGGTAGCCTTGCAGAAACGGGTTGTGGTGTCGCACCAGCTTTCCAGGTTGCTATCGTCGATTTGAAGAACTCGATCCCATTTGGCAGTGCGATCGTCACAAAATCGTCCTGGCCAACGCCAAGTAATTCATAAGCCCTGGCCAGCCTGTTGGTTTCCCGGTCCAACTGATTCCAGGTGATTGTTTCACCGTCATGGTAAATCGCCACACGATCCCCCTGGATCTCAGACCAGTAACTGACTATTCGAGACAGTGGAACCATCCGCATACTAACTACTCCAAAGGTCTTATTTAATCCGGCTCTATTAGTCCGGCTTCGACATATTTCGTGTCATGAGTTTTACCACCAACGGCAGCGCGGGCTGCAGCACCCTTCCCAACAAACGCTGCATCAATGACAGGGCAGGTGTATTGCCGGCTGAGCCATATTCGTTAAGCCCGAGGTCTTCTCTGATATTGCTTGTCATCATGGCAACGGGCGTATCCAAAGGAATGCCGGTACCATCTGCAATACGAACCATTCGCTGAAAGTTGGCAATAACACATGCGGCATCCACCATGGCTTTTTCACCAAGTTCATCTTTCACCACCTCACGCGCCACGCTGATGGCATCGACATTGTCTCCGACGGCGGTTTCGGCAAAATGGATTAACGCCTCTCCTCCACGTAATCCCGTCTGTACTTGGTTTCCTTCAACGATACCCTTCAGATTAACCTCTTCTCCTGAAACCTGTGTGCTCGCACGGAGCATCAATGAATGGGAAGAGGTTCAGTAGAAACAATCGCTTAGGGAAGAGACACGCCCGGCGATCAACTCAATCTGTGGCCTTGTTATGGATCGGCCACCGTTAGCAGCGGGGTTAGCCACATCGTGCATGTCCAGGTAGTGAACACCACTAAGTATCTTCAGCATGCGAACGCTGTCCGGCACCAGACTCATCGCGGCGATCACGTTACCGGCCTGTTTATTATTGCCATAGAGGTCAGCCTCAGTGTCGGCGACCTCCAGTGGGGAAATCATCTCAACCCAGGCACCCTGTTCTGCCAACCCTTCAGGGCGAAGCCCACTCGGTTCACCGGCAACCGGTTCTGGTAACGGCTCAGGAGGCATTCCCATCGCCCGGTGGAAACCATCAATGCTGATGACCGCCACGACAATTCCCAGTAGTTCAATATACCCCCCGTCACTCATACCCTTTGTGTATAGATCAGACAGCCAGGTTTCTGTCAGGCGAGACGCATCTGTGACAATTCGATGAATCGCATCGACCGCGGGGCCAGGCAAATTGGTGACCACGGTGTGCTCACCCTTAACACTGTTTGGCGAAAGCGCAGCCCTCCTTTCCCTGCATAGTTCACAATCAACGGCATGGCGAGTCTCAGCAATAATTGAAACCCGGTCTTCGCCGTTCCACCAGTTACCTGGCCTGGCGATCATCTGCCAGATGAGCCGGTGCGCTTCAGGAATATCGTTTCGAATCCGGTAGGGTGCTTCTAGATAATCAAAGTTCATGGCTATTCCTCTAACCGCCAGCCTACGCGGCACCAAAAACTCCGTCAAACGCTTGAGTCAGGGCCGGTCATCAACCTAGAATCCGGCCCTTCCCTTTACGAGTGAGACCAGAAACGTGTCAAAAGTTTCCAGCGCTGATTTTCTTGAGATGAGCCATCCGGTTTCGAGCATGAGGTGGCAACTTCCAGTCGTACCGAAAACCACCGGTGGGCGCGGCTCACTCTTTGGTGGCGCCGGCCTCGCAGCGGGCATCGTCGCGCTGGAGCAGGCCACAGAAAAACCCGCCGTCTGGGCGACAGGGCAATACCTGTCGATCACCCAGCAACCAGCCACCCTCGATATAGAAGTTTTACTACCGGCAAAAGGCCGAAATGTCACCCAGGGCCGCGCGGTGGGTCACCTGGGTGAGCGGGAAATCATCACGGTACTTGGGGCCTGCGGTCAGCGACCAAATGTTGCGGAAGGTATCTGGTACAAAATGCCCAGCGCACCAAAACCCGAGGACTGCGATGAGCTGGAACGTCACCACGACGGCGACACCATTCATGAACATGTGGATATTCGAATAGCACGCGGTATGTTCGGATTCTCCGGTGCCGGTGAGCCCAGCGGCGACAACCAGACCCTGCTCTGGGCTCGCATGCCCGAGGTAGAGCATGACGCCGGCGCACTGGCGATTGTCGCTGACTATATGCCCTCAGCACTCGGCAACGCACTCGGCAAGATCATGAGCTGCACGAGCCTCGATAACACGATTAGAATCGCCAAACATGTCCCAAGTGAATGGATACTTTGCGAG
>JABBBA010000048.1:10120-34007 GCA_018607685.1 K189A clade bacterium
TTCGGCTATGGCCGGGTCAACATGTGGAGCCAATCTGGCATCCTCCTGGCCACCGCAAGCCAGAGCATGATTGTACGGTTACCTGACTGGTAGCACACGAGCAGCACTATGGTGAAGCGAACTTACCCTCGCTGTAGACCATCATATATTGGTTGCCGAGCTTAACATTCACTTCCTTCAGAAACGCCTGCATCTCATCTTTGTCGAGATCAGAGACGGCTTTGGCCAACTGCATTTTGGAATCAAATGTCGTTACGCCTTTATCCAGATCGCTCCAATAGCGCGCGGCCCTCTGCGAGAGGTTTTTGTCCCTTTGGGTTAACTTGGTGATCAACCCACCCTTATTGGCACCAAACTCTTCTTCCGACATTTCGGCAAGCACCAGCTCCTGTTCGGTCATGAATGCCAACGTCTGGTCTCTCAATATGTCGGGGTCGGCAACGGGGGACTGGATGACAAAACTTATTCCACCATAATCCCTGAGCTGCGTATTGACCGCAGACACCACGTAACCGAGTTGCTGCTCGGTTCGCAGTGAAGAGAAGAAGCCAGGGGCCACCAGATGTGTCAGCAGTGCGCTCCGGGCTCTGTTCTCGAAAGTTGCCTGCGCATCCTGAACGTAAAGCACCATCGACGCATCATTGTGGTCTATCTCCAGCACCATCGAGCTCGCACCTTCCACCTCAACCACCATGGGTGAAACCGGCGTGATGTCATCCATCGTGACGTATTGTTTTAACAGATCCGCAAGCTCATCAACTCGAGCCTTCGTCACGTTACCGTGGACCAGGCCCTGAATAGAAACCTTTTGAAGCGTGTTATCTCTCCAGACCGCCAGACCGCCCGGTGTGATTTGTTCAACCGCACCCATGATCTGTTCTGCCGTCCAGTTTGAATCAACAAGTTCATCCTGTAACCGCTGGTAGCTTTGTAGAAACGGTTTGTTCTTCAGGCTGTTTGCAAGATCCTTGATCAACTCATCTTTCATGACATCAAAACGATCTTCTTTAACATCCAGCGTCATCAGCCGGATTAACACTTCCTCCAGCAGAACAAGTTGTTTGTCGTTATAACCGCCGACCGAAATCCTGAACCCCTTTGGCGGCGCCGCGATCTGGTAGCTGACGCCCGCCAGCAGCGCGGGATACGCAAGTGCATTCAGATCATCCTGAACCAGCATGCTATAGAGTTGAGACCGGGCCGCGTCCTCAAGCGCAACAAAGCCGCCGTCGTTACGAAGACTGACAAGAATGACTGCTCTAGGTACATTGAATTCCAGATCCGTATCCATATAGAGCTCTAGATCAACACCTTCTATTAAAGGCCTGGGGCCCAGTGTGTCCCCCTGGGTCAGATCCAGCGATTCCGGCAAAAACGGATTCACCTTCGGCATTTCCAACGCACTCGAATCAACCTTCGCCAACGAGATCTCACCAGGCTCAAGGTCGTAAGACACATCAAACCATGGCTCCGTCGATTGGCCTTTGTAACCGGGCGCTGACAATGTCATCAGAACGTTATCTTTCGTTAGTAGTGTCAGAAAGGACCTGATCAGCGAAGCGTCAAACTCCTCCATCAGGTAGGGCGCTACCAGTAGATCTTCAGCCGGGTAGTGTTGTAACGCAGGCGCGATGGATCTAACGGCATTCATGGCGCTCGTTTTTTCGCTAAAACGAAACGCCAGCTGCGCAACGGTTGCCTGTTCCTGATAGATCCACTCTTCAATCTGGTGGCCTTTCAACAGATCAAGGTAGGCAAACAGATACGCATTGATTTCATCCACATGGTCTGAACCTTCGTCAGTCAGGCTAATATTGACCGACAGGACGCTGTTGCCCTCATCCATCTCTGACTCGCCAGCCGACAAGCCTTTTATCCAGCCTTTTTCATTCAGCAGAGCATGCAGGCTCCCATCCCCTTCATGACCCAGAAGGTTCGAGATGTACTGAACGGGTTTCTTTCGATAATAGGCCTGGACGGAGGGCATCGGGAAAACGTATCCAAGCTGGCGCGCGTCTTTGAGGTTATCGAACGCGAGTTTTGCCGGTAACTGCCCCGCTTTAAAAATAGGTTTGTTGATCTTTGATGCTTCAAGGTTCCGATTCTTGATGGGCAGGAACATTTCTGTAACCCATGGCTGCAGTTCATCCAGGGTCTCGTTACTCAGCACAACCAGCGCCATTTGATTGGCAGAATAGTTCTCCTCAAAAAAGGTCACCAGCGAAGCGTGCACGTCACCCTTTAGGGTTTCCAGACTACCGATGTTGAATTTTGAAATCGGGTGCTCCGGGTTTGCCGCTACCTTTTGCACTACAAATGATCGCCATCCGTCATCCTTCATCTGCAGCTGGTATTCAGAGTTCACCGCATTCTTCTCCCTCTCCACGTACTCCTTCTGGAGCAGCGGCGAGATAAAGAACTGGGCGAACCGGTCCAGCCCTTCAGGAAACGATTCCGGCTGGATATCAAAAAAATAGTTTGTATGGTCAGTTGCCGTATAGGCATTTGACCCTCCCCCGTGGGCCTGGACGAAACTAAAGTAACCATCGGCCTCCGGGTACTTCTCCGTTCCAATAAACAACATATGTTCCAGAAAGTGTGCCAAACCCAGCCGATCGGATGGATCATCGAAACTGCCGCGAAAGACAGTCAGTGAGGCCGCGGCCTTATCTGCCTTCTCATCCGAGATCAGGACGACTTTCAGACCGTTCGCAAGTTCCAGATAACGATAGTCACGGGTGTCATTCGGGCTCTTTTCGATTTGCCGAACCGACAATACTGAATTCTTGCTCGGCCCAACTTCAGCAACCTGCGTGGATTCGCATGAAACAAGGAAAAGGGCGACTGGAACCCAAAGAAACCGGGCAATCTGAAACTTCATAGGGCAAGACCTGATCACAAAGCGCACATCATAAAGCACCTCATGCATTCCCGAAACCTGGCTTATAACTGTCCACCCAATCAGACAGAAGCGTCCACCGGGAAGGATTTGCTCATGGCGGAGACAAAACTTCCTGGGCGCTACTGATTCCAGGGGTCCGGGGACTATAGCCGGAGTCGACGCCATAAGGCGTACTACAAATGGACACTATAAAAATTGAATCCGATGGTTGAACGAATGGGTTCCACCCACTACTCTTCATGCACGATGAATCCGGAACCACAATAAAATGGCAAAGAAAGCAGCCTGGTACTATTTCAGAAAGGGATGAACTACCTGCACCAAAGCATCCAAGTTCTTGGAAGCCAGCAAAATTGATATAACTGAGACCGTCATGGCCAGCAAGAAACTGCAGGCGACCGACGCAAAGGCACTTTTAGAAGACGCATCCAGGCTCATTGCCATGAAAGGCAAGAAGGTACAGGAGTTCGATGTTTCATCCAAAGTCGGGAGCGATGCCGTCGAAGCAATGCTCGGTCCAACAGGTAATATGCGCGCGCCAACTATCAAGGTAGGCAACACCTACCTGGTAGGCTTCAATGAAGAAATTTTCATCTCGGCGTTTGGCTGATCGGGTAACACGAGCGGTCTCACTTCCCCTGCTCCAAATGTGGTTCAAGAACTGACCCTTGTAAATACGGACTGGTTGCTTAAGCTTGAATCACCAAGTGTTTAACCCGTTTCGCCATGAGTCGCATTACCTCTACATTGTTCCTGTTCTTCTGCCTGACGGCCTGTGGCGGAGGTGGTGGTGGGTCATCTGACTCAACACCCGCCCCTGAACCAGCGCCGACAGAGCCCGATTCGGATCCGGTCATCCTGACGCTACTGGATGCTGTACCCGCCTCCGGCTTGACCAATGTTGAACCCGGACAGTTAGCCTCAAGTTTCGCGCAGCACGGGCATTCAGACCTTAGCCTCGAGCTCAGCAGTGATTGCAACAGTTTTACCGGAACCACCATACGCCGGAACCTGTTCGATCTTTCGACCTCTGATTTCAACCAGATACTGGATCACAGGATTGAATGCAGCCTGGACGAAAGTGTGGCCTATACGGTTACTGCAAACGGCAAACGCACTAACGATGCCGAATTTGTCACAGAGTTACTTTTTTCTACGGGCGTGACCAGCCCAACGGGTCTCACGGTGATCAACCAGTTCGACCTGCCAAGAGACACCGTCAACGATATGTTCGTCGGCTATGTAAATAGCGCTCTGTTCGAAGAGCTTGACCTGCCTTCCGGTGTCGAATCCCTGATTCTTCGGCTGGTGCTTGCCATTGCTGAAGCGAACTGGAGTAATCTGCTGGATCCGGATTCTCTTTATGATGTGACCTCACAGCAGGTCAGCTATCTTTCACGACACCCGGATGGCTCACCTTCCGCTGAACTCACCGCCGCGATTACTTTTCCTGTCATTGCAACAGCCAACGATTTTGTCTCCCGGGATCGGGTCATCATCCTGACTCATGCTACCGGGTCCACGCCCGGAAACCTGGATAATGCAGATGCCTGGTACATTCTGGCGAACATGTTCGCCTCTCGTGGATACCTTGTTATTGCGCCGGACAACTATGGTCGAGGCGGTACCGCGGATATGCCAGAGACCTACCTGATGGCAAACAGAACGGCGTTTAACGCCCTGGACCTTATCAACCAGGTGCTGGCTGATCCTGCATATGATGAGGTCTATAACGGATCTGACCTGGCCATCATCGGCTATTCTCAAGGTGGACACAGTGCTGTTGGGCTCGGACTGACGCTTGAAACCCAGGGACCGGAAACCCTGACAGTCCGGGAAATCTACGCCGGCGGGGCTCCCCACAACCTCTATCAGACAGTACGCGGCGTCATGCAGCATCTCGACGGAAGTTGCGACGACGGTGCTTATTGTCGATATGTGGATGAAGACACCACCGTGCCCTTTGCAACGGATCGAATCTTCCCGGGCTTCCTGAACTATACAAACACCGGTCTTTCAATGGATGACGCTGTCATCGGCGAAGACATCAACCCGGATTTCGTCACCGCTTTCCTGGCTAACGAACCGGAACTGGATACCTTTAAGGCAATCTTACAGCTGAGTAGCTTCACGCAAATAGTATCCGCAGAAGATAACCTGAACACCTCGACGGCGCTGATTCATCTTTATCATTCGCAGTTTGACCGGCTGGTACCCTTTGCAAACACCTCGGAATTGGCCGCAATTCTTGAACCTGCTACAACCGTCGACTTCCACGAGAACCGCTGCAATTCAGACGGCTACGAAGCTATCTTTAACCTGACGGATAAAGTGGGTGTTGTGCACACCCTTTGCGGTCTTTCTGTTCTCGATAACGCTTTCTCAGACTTTAAGTAACGCTCGAGCACCCTTCACCGCTAGTGGATTTCAGTCTGGCCCTTCCATGCTTCCCGTAACCGCTCCATATTGAAACCCGGCTTCTGTGAAGCATCAATCACAATGCGTTCTCGGGCCATGATCTTTGCGGCCTCTTCAACTATTGCCTGCGCGTCTCCTGCTGGAAAAACCACCGCGCCGTGCATATCAGCATGAACCAGGTCCGCATCACTGACTTCCATTCCGTGCACATTAACATCGCCTCCCCAGTCAACAACGTTCACAAAAGCATGTGAGGGGTTGACCATTCCCGCGAGCATCTGGAACTTCTCCTGGCTATCAGGAATATCCCGTACGCTGCCGTTTGTCACGACACCAAGACATCCCAGGCCATAGTGAATATTGGTATTCACCTCGCCCCAGAAGGCCCCATACCCGGGCGAGTCATCGACATCCTCGATGATCACAATACTGGGGGCCGGCCCCCCTTCTGCGATGTAACTGTAGTAACCATCTGCATCCATTCTCTTTGCTGGTTTGTGCGCGGCCCTGATACGAACTGTCCGGGCAAACCCAAGCATTGGTGGCAGCGACGGCCTGATACAAACAAGTGGTCGAATGTTGAACCCCTGCGCACGCCGACCCGGGTTCACGACCTCGAGTGCGTTGCAGACCGTTGGCGTATCCAGCGCCAGCAAGGCGCTCCATAGTTCGGGAGAGTGTTCTGGTGAGAGCGGTGAAGAGTGCTGTGGTGAGTGTTGTTTTGATGAACCAGTCATTCCAAGTCCTTAAAGTTGATTACGCGTCCGGTGGGAAACCGTCAAATTGTGGCGTATCTCCGCCGATCATATCCCAGCTCGCCTTTGAGCCAACAAAGATGTGACGTGCGAGAGTAACTTCCGGGTCACCATCCAGGCAACCGAGCGTAACCCCGTGAACCTCGCCATCAAAGACTCCACACAGGGTAGAACCACAGGTTTTGCAGAACTGCAGGCCTGCGGTTTCCTGGTTCACATATGACGTCAACAGCTCCTCACCTTTGGTCCACCTGAATTCGCCCGGTTGCACCAGTGCATAGGCTGACCCGCTGCCACTAAAGGCTTTTCTGCATCTTGAACAATGGCAGGACCTGGCATCGAAGACCTCACCAGAAATCTCAAAGGTCACTTCACCACAAAAACACGCGCCTGTTATCGACATCAAAGTACTCATTTTCTAACGGTTGAATGATTCTAACGCTTTTACCAGTGTATTCACGGGATGCGCCCAGTACAATTCAGCGATGGCGACTCCACCTATCCCGGCTATTGTGAACGCGGCTCTCGATTCATACCCGAGCGCAGCTAAAAAAAGGATCATGGCCTTCAGAAAACTCGTGTTCGAGGTAGTCAAAGAAAATGAGCTGGCGACACCCGAAGAGACACTAAAATGGGGCGAACCGGCTTATCTGGTAAAGGGTGGCAGCACGCTTCGCATGGCCTGGAAACAGTCTAACCCTGACAGCTGTTCTCTGTATTTCAACTGCCAGACAACACTGCTTGAAACATTCAAGGAGATCTATCCGGATGTGTTCCATTACGATGGCAAGCGGGCGATACACATTAACATTACCGATGATTATTCGGAGGCAGCACTGCGACACTGTATCGGGTTGACTCTGATGTATCACAAGCTCAAACATCTGCCATTGCTAGGTGCGTGAAGATGACAAAAACAACCGGACATATCTCAGAGTTACCACTTGCCCCCTGCGCCTCTTTACAACTGGAAGATCCCATTCGACCTGAACTGTTCCAGGGACAGTTCGAGGCAAGACCGGGGAAGGAATCCGGTCTTACCCAGTTTGGAGTGAATTACGTCGTTCTGGAACCGGGTTCTGCTTCATCTCTCAGGCACTGGCATACAGTTGAAGATGAATTCGTCAACGTATTGGAAGGCGCGCCCACATTGGTAGACAACCAGGGGGAGCGCCGACTTGGTCCGGGATCATATGCAGGATTTCCAGCGGGTGATGGAAACGGCCATCACCTCATCAATCACAGTAACTCGAACGCAGTCCTGCTGGTCATTGGTTCAAGGCACAGGGGTGAGGACGTCTGCCACTACCCTGATGATGAACTGGGCCCAGTTCAGCGCTAGTGCCAGACAAGCAACAAAATTTTGTCAGGCACTTCCTTGGAACGGAGTTTTTTCGCTATCTGATCTCTGGCAGCATCGCCTTTATCTGCGATTTCAGTGTACTGGTGTTCAGCACCGAAGTACTGGGTGTTCATTACCTTTACTCAAATATCGCCGGCTACGCAGTCGGACTTATCGTTTCCTACACGATCAACATCAAGTGGGTGTTTGATCATCGGCAGTACCACGACAGACAGCGCAGGGAGTTTGCGTACTTCACCTTTATCGTAATGGCCGGACTCGGCATCAGCGAACTCGTCATCTGGCTGGCCACTGAATCTATCGAGTTCCCTTATATGTGGTCGAAAGTGATCTCCGCGTTTTTTGTATTCCTGTTCAACTACACCGCCAAAAAATGGTTGCTGTTTTCACCCACTGATCGCTAGTTGAAATCGCTGGCTGTTATCTGAAACTCAAGATCATCAAGGTCCCACACCTCTCCGGCATTCAAGCTGGTGTCCTGCCGGGCAAGATCTTCCTCAGTCATGCGAAACCGTCTCACCAGTCTCATTCCGATCTTGGCAAGCACGCGTCGGGATCCAACATTACGCTCATAGGTGCTTGCGGTAACAGTTTCAAGACGCTCTCTTTTAAAGGCAAGCTCAAGCAGTGAACGAGCGGCTTCGGTCGCATACCCCATCCCCCAGGCTGACTTTTTCAACCGATAACCAATGGACGCTGTGCGGGTTTTGTCAAAGGGACGAAGCGAGACCCAGCCTGCAAATTCGCCGGACACCTCAATGATCCAGAACCCAAAGAGCGACTCATCCATCCATGACAGGTACACAGGCAGCTGCTCGTTGGTGAATTGATCAAGAGAAATCGATTGCCCGCCGTTAATCCATTCCATAACGTCCGGGTCGTTGTCCAATGCGTAAAGCTCTTTCAGATCACCTGCAAAGGGTCTTCTATAGGTAAGCCGTTCAGAATACATCTAACACCAGCATCACTGAAACCAGTGCCATCAACGTCTTGGATCAAATACAATCCGCCCCTTCGACTGCCTGTTGGCTAACCTTTGCAGCATCTCGGGTAACTGATTAAAGCCGACGACCGCATCAACCAGGGGGTCGATCCTGTCATCCATCAACATGGCATAAAGCTCGCGGTAGCAATCATCGAATGGCTGATCATCCCTTCCCCGATAACCGCCCATATGAACACCAACGAGTGAGTAGTTCTTGACCAGCGTGTGATTCATGGGTGCACTCGGGATAGTGCCCGCCGCAAAACCAATGATCAGGTACCTTCCCTCCCACGCGACCAACCTTCTTGCCACATCAAAATATTGAGCACCAACCGGATCGTAGACAACATCCACTCCTCGACCATTGGTCAGCGACATAACCTTTTCGTACAGATCCTCACTGTTGTAGTCCACGACCTCATCTGCACCCATCTGTAGACAGGCATCCGTTTTCTCAACGCCACCCGCCGCCGCAACAACCCAGCAACCGTGTACCTTTGCGAGTTCAACGGCCGCCGCACCCACGCCACCAGCTGCAGCGAGCACAAGCACGGTATCACTCGGCTTAAGATTGCCGCGAAGGTGCAATCCAAACCACGCCGTCCCATAAGTCACATGCAAGGCAGCGGCTTTTATCGGGTCAACCTTTACATCCAACCCTGTCGCTCGCCTGCCGGGAATAAAACATTCCTCCGCATAACCTCCAAAACCCTTATAACCGGGACCAACAATTCGATCACCTACCGCATGGCCGGAATCCTCGCCTGCTTCAATGACCATTCCGACGGCGTTCATTCCCGGCGTGAAGGGCGTATCAAGTTTTACCTGGTAACTACCCTGGCACTGCAAAATATCGGCAAAGTTCAGGTCGACCGCTTCAACTTCAATCCTGCACACACCCCTGGGCGGCGCAGGTAACGTGACTTCTCCAATGGAGAGATTAGTCCAGGGGTCACCCAATTCGTTTATCTGCCACGCTTTCATCGCTTGTCCTTCAAAACTTAACTTTCAAAACGGTACCTTGAAAAAGACCTCGCAAAGGGAATGTCTGTCTTAGTTCATACTGAACTTATTGTGTTCATCACCACTGCTGGCCACACCCCTTGCGCCGATCATGTCTTCCCGGGTCATCCCTTCCAACGCTTCCTCGTCAGCGTCGACCATCGCGACGAACCTCAAGGCTTTCGGATCATCTAACTCACCCAGCCTGCCAATGACCACCCCTTGCTGCGGCTGATTATCACGACCATAGAGCACCGTATAGGTCTCGATCGTCCCTTGACCACTCGGCGATTCGGTAAATGGGGTGTCGGGCGCGTCGTCTAAAACCTTTTGGTAGGACGCCGGATCAGTGCGACTCCAATCACCTTCAACGGGATTCGTTGAGTAGATACCGGCGGCATGCTTGCTGAAGTAACCGCCATTAGCGGTCACCAGCCCATAACTACCCCTGTCCTGACGAACCTTTTCTACCATTGCAGCAATGGAGTTCATCACATAGTTATTGCCGGCACCGCCGTGGAACGGTAACCCGCCGGTAATGGTCAGATTCCGCGGGTCATCAACCGATATACCAAATGTATCTCTCGCCATCGCCACCGCACTGGGGAAACAGGAATAGAAGTCGATATGGTTCATGTCATCGATACCCAGGCGCCCATCTTCAAACACCTGTTCCGCCATCACACGCATGGCTTCACTCGAATAATAATTCTGCCGGCCAAGAATACTTTTCTCTTTCGTGTCCGAACATCCGTGAAGGTAGATGAACTTGTCTTCGCTGATGCCGAGTTTCCTGGCCTGATCGACCGATGTGAGAAGTAGCGCGGCGGACTGATTTATCTGGTTCATCGCATTCATATACTTGGTGTAAGGCCAGGCCACATAGCGGTTCTGCTCTGTTGCCGTGGCAATCTCTTCGCTGCTACGTCGAACGGGATACCAGGCATGTGGATTATTCGCCGCAACCTCCGTAAAACGGGTGAAAAGGTCACCCAGCCCCCTTTGATGTTCCTCTACGGTGTGTCCCAACTGGTGTCGCCGGGCATTTTCGCTCATCGCATAGAATCCAGGGGCAAGCCAAAGACCGTGTTGTTGCTCATGGGGTGTACTGAGTTCCACATCTTCCACCAGAAAGCTCGGGTCACCGGACGCTGCCTCCTGCCAGGGTGGTTGTTCTCCGGTCGCCTTAACAATCTTTCGCGCAGTGGCCATGGCCTCCGCACCCGCAAACAGCACAAACTGGGATTCACCATTGGCTATCGCTTCACTGTAGCGATTCACCAGGTATTGCGGGCCATTGCCACCATTGGGCATCAGCCACTGTGTAGCCCGGGTTGCACCAATTCGATTAGCCAGCGCCTCGGGCGAATTTCGGGTCGACTCACGAAAGCTTTTCACGATAACCAGCGAATCAAGATCAGCAAGGCTTGCCTTCGAAATGCCTGCGTCCTCCACCGCCTTGTAAGTCGCCTGCTCAATCAGGTCCAGCACGGAAGAACTATCAACATCAAATTCACGTTCCGTCACCTGACCAACACCAACCAGCACTGGCATATACTTCTCACTCATCAAATCTTTCCCGCCATAAAATCAGCCCAGAGTATAATGGCTGCATCGCGGTGAAGAAATTTTTTTCCTGTAAAATGAACCTAATCACCTCTCAACCCGTCAGTACTGTATTACTGATGTTGCGAACCCTATTGTGAACTTTTTTGATGACAGGTCCGAAGACAGGGTTGTAGACGAATTCCTTGTCATGCGCTGCCAGATGGGCGACAAGACTGCCCTCTCGGCACTGATCACCAAGTGGCAATCGCCATTTATGCGATATGCCTCAGTCATCACACGGGACCCAACGCTGGCAGCAGACGTGGTACAGGAAGCCTGGATCAAGATCATTCGATCACTTCCGCGCCTCCGGGAACCACGGAAGTTTCCGGCCTGGGCGTACCGCATTATCAATCATCAAAGTATGGATGCACTAAGGGCCATCAAGCCGACCGCACCGGAGACAGAAGAGCCAGACACCTCAGGCATAAGGGAACTGGAGGCAAAAGAACAGGTCTGGGGAGTACTAGAGCAACTGTCACCGGAACATCGCTCTGTTCTGGCACTACATTACCTACAGGGGTTCGAGGTGAAGGAAATAGCGGGCATTGTTCAAAAACCCGAGGGAACGATCAAATCAAGGCTATTCAACGCCAGGGAGAAATTCAGGCTGATGCTTGAAACTGCGCCAGAACAGGACAAATACCACAACAATCAGAGCAACAACCAGCACAACAGGAGGTAGCAATGACTACTCTGGACAACAAAATACAGGCAGCTCTGGCATCAGCCTCCGATCTTCCTGACGATATCACCCAGCCGAACCTGACCAGTGATCTTATAGACACACTTCAGGGACGCCATAGCTGGCTGATGAAATGGGGGATCGTGAAGATGGTAGTCGCCGTTATCGTCATGGTTATCTGCGCCTATCAGTTTTTCATGCAGGAATCGACGATGGCCATGATCGCCTATGCATCCGCGACGCTACTTTGCGCCATTGCCTATGCCGCCATATTTCTTTTTATCTGGGTTCAGATGAACCACAATACTACGGTCGGTGAAATCAAGCGGGTCGAACTACAACTTGCCCTGCTGGCCAAAGCAATCAAGGACAACGCGCCCTAGCCGCGCATAAAAGGGACCCCTGATATGTTTCGAATCCTGCTAATGCTATGCCTCTCTTTACCCGCACTGGCCTCCGAAGAACGAGCGCGTGAAATCATCGACGAAATGGAACAGCTTTACCGTGGGGACTCCAGCGACGCCACTATGACGATGCAGGTACAGACGCCAAACTACAATCGCACACTGACAATGTCGGGACAGTCTTTCGGCAAAGAATATGGATTCTTCCGAATCCATGCCCCGAAGAAAGATCGCGGCATTGCAACGCTCAAACGCGATGAAGAAATGTGGAACTACTTCCCGAAAATCAACAAGGTTATCAAGGTTCCGCCTTCCATGATGATGGGCTCATGGATGGGCAGCGACTTCACCAACGATGACCTGGTGAAAGAGACTCAGCTCATTGACGCCTACTCGTTGGAACTCATGGAGACGGACGACGAGTACAGGGTCACCCTGATTCCCAAAGAGCAAACCGTAACGGTGTGGGACAAGATCGAATACACCATCTCGAAAGACCCATTGCTGCCGCTCTCACAGGCCTTCTTCGATGAAGACGGAGAAAAAGTCCGCGAACTGACATTTCATGAACCAAAGGAATACGACGGCAAGCTGATGCCTTCTATTCTGGAAATGAGACCGCTCAACAAGGAAGGTCACCTTACCCGCATTCTGTACGATGACATCAAGTTCAACGTGCCCGGAATCACTGAGGCCACCTTTTCGCTCAGAAACCTAAAGTCACGATTCTAGACATGCTGATTTTTAGAATCGCGTTCCGGAATATCCTGCGCCAGAAGCGGCGCTCGCTACTGACCGGCCTCAGCATGACCGGCGGGTACATGCTTTTGGTTTTTAGCTTCTCACTCCTTGAGGGTAGCTGGGGCAACATCATAGATATTTTTACGCTAGACAACGTCGGGCACATCCAGATACATAAAGACGATTACCTTGACCGCCCAAAGATCTACAAGTCCATCCAGGACCGAGGCCAGGTTGAGTCTGTACTCACAGACAATGATGAAGTGAGAAGTTTTACACCAAGGGTTTTCTCTCCGGCACTCGCGTATGCGGGTGACAAAACAGCACCCTCACGCATGATCGGGGTCGATGCCGACAGCGAGCCTACCGTTTCGCGCCTGCTGCAGAAAGTTGCTGAAGGAGCTTATTTTTCCAAATTACCAAACCCTGATGGCTACTATGAGGCAATGATTGGCCGGGGCATCGCCATAACGCTAAAACTCAAGGTCGGTGACGAGATCGTCCTGATTTCATCGGGCGCAGATGGTTCAATCGCAAATGACATATTTGTAGTCTCAGCGGTTATCGGGAATAAAACCTCCTTCGACCGAATGGCGGTGTACCTGCCATTGTCTGCAGCACAGGAGTTCCTGTCCCTGGGTAACGATGTCCACGAGTATGCGCTGCTGGTAAATGACAAGAATGACAATGAAGCAGTCGCAGCACGACTCGCAGAACAGTTACCTTTTCTCACAGTGTCGCCCTGGCAGGAAGTCGAATCCACTTTCTACCGCACGATGCAATCCGACAAACAGGGTAATTACTTCACGATGGGCCTGATTGTATTTATTGTTTTTGTTGGTGTGCTCAACACGGTCTTAATGTCTGTACTTGAAAGAACAAGGGAGTTCGGCGTCCTGCGCGCTATTGGCAGCCGCCCCATGCAACTGGTCCGGCTGATCACACTTGAAACATTTATGCTCTCTTTCATTAGCGTCGTTGTGGGGTTTTTCCTGGTGCTGCCTATCATCTACTGGTTCACCGAGGTGGGTATGCTGATACCGGAACCTGTCGACATGAGCGGAATAGAGTTCCAACACATGAAAGGTGAATTCTCCACGCGCGTTTTTTGGACACCGATGGCCTTTGTTCTTGCCACCGCAGTCCTGATCAGCATTCCCCCTGGCATTCGAGCCGCGCGAATTCTTCCCAAAGAAGCCATGGGAAGTCACTGATGCTCACGCTAAAACTTGCTTTCCGAAACCTGTTTCGTAACACACGAAGAACGATCCTCACTTCCCTGCTGATCAGCTCCTCGCTGATTGTCCTGATTCTCGTTGACGGCATTATGCTGGGCATGATGGATGTCATGGTAGGCGGGATCACGCACACACTTGAAGGTGAAGCTCAGGTAACGCGAAAGGGCTTCCGGAACAACTTCGAGGTGGAATACACCATCGAAAATCCAACAGATGTTATCAGCCAGATTAAGGCGAGTGATGCTGTTGAGGGGTTTGGCCCCCGGGTGATTATTGGCGGCATGATCGCCTCCAGCTACAACACGACCGGCGGACTGGTCTATGGGGTGGACGCACGGCAGGAACTTAACGTCAGCAAGATCTCTGACGCCATCGTTGCAGGGCAATACCTGTCAGGAGAAGCCCGGGAGATCCTCATTGGAAAACCCATGGCTGATCTGCTGGAAGTCGAACTGGGTGATCGTATCATCATCACGGCAGCTACCGTCGACACCAATGAGATTACCCAGGAACTGTTTCGCCTGAGTGGAATTTTCGAATTTGGCCCCGAAGAGATGGACGAAAACCTGATCTTCATCAACCTGGATAAGGCCCAGGAAGTCCTGGGTATGCAGGGTAACCTGCACCAGGTTGCCATACGCTTTAAAGACCCTGAGGACTCGAAGAACCCGGAGCTACCTCTGTTCAAACAACTAACCGATGAAGAGAACGAAGCGCTTGGATGGCTGGACCTTCAGCCCTCTATCGGCGCAATGATTGAAATGTCCGGCTACACCACAGCCATTGTCGGGACCATCTTGTTCCTGCTGACTTCGCTCGGGGTCATCAACTCCATGTTTATGTCGATCTATGAGCGAATCTATGAATTCGGCGTCGCCAAGGCTATCGGTACAACGCCCTGGCAAATTATCCAGCTTGTACTGTTCGAAGCGCTGCTGCTCGCACTCCTGAGCTGCGTGATTGGCCTGACCTTAGGCTACGTACTCGGGGACTATTTCTCCGTCAACGGCATTCCCATGGGAAAAATGGAAGTGTCCGGAATCGTCATAGACGGCAACATGTATACCCGACTGGCGTTGTACCAGTTCGTGAACTTCCCGATTTACGTGACTCTGCTAACACTTGTAGCAGCAATTTATCCGGCGACCTTTGCGTCGCGTATCGTGCCTACCGAGGCACTCCAAAGAGCTCTTTAGGATCTAGACATGACTAACGTAATAGAAACCAGGGACCTTTGTCGCACATTCGGTAGCGAGGAAACCGAGGTAACCGCGCTTGATCATGTGTCCATTGATATTGAAGAAGGTGAGTTCACTGCCATCATCGGCCCCTCTGGCTCGGGCAAAACAACACTGCTTCACCTGATTGGCGGCCTGGATGAACCTAACGGTGGTTCCGTCATGTTGTCAGGAAGTAATATCGCCAACATGAGCGGCAACGAGCTCTCTGACTTTCGTCGTGATCACATCGGGTTCATCTTTCAGGCGTACAACCTCATCCCTGTCCTGTCTGCCGAAGAGAATATTGAATACATTATGTTGCTGCAGGGCGTAAACGCAGCGGAACGAAAGAAGCGAGTAAGAGAAATGCTCGCAATGGTTGAACTGGAGGGGTTGGGCGACCGAAGACCAGCGCATCTTTCGGGCGGTCAGCAGCAGCGTGTAGCCGTGGCCAGGGCAATGGCCTCCAACCCTGACATCATTCTCGCGGATGAGCCAACCGCAAACCTCGATTCCAAAACCGGCATCAGCCTTCTGGAAGTTATGCGTGATCTAAATCAGAAGCGAAACATGACATTTGTATTTTCGACCCACGACGAAAAAATTATGGAACGCGCTACCCGACTTATTCATCTGCGTGACGGTAAGGTTGAACTGGACGAGCGCAAGTAACATGTTCAGAGCAGCGATTGCCCTGATGATGGTGATGGCATCTTCGCCATCGCAAGCTGAAGTCAACCTCTCCGGATATTTGAAGTCTTTTGCCGTAGCCCAGGATGAACTGGACAACCCCGTATTCCAGGCCGATAAAATTTTCCAGTCGCAGAACAGTGCACGACTCATGCTCGATGGGTTTTCAGCCAGCGTTACCTGGCAGCTACATTACGAACTGAGTCCTGTTTTCGTATCCAATACTCTGCCGGTCGGCGTCCCGACCTTTAATATTGTTGATGGCAACTACCGGTTTAGTGACCCTGATCCAAACCTGCTCGATGATGACGACAAAAACCCGTTATTCCAGAACCTGGACCGTCTCAATTTCCAGATCCAAACGGATGCGGGCGACCTTACCGTTGGCAGGCAGGCTATCTCTTTCGGCTCGGCCAGAATCATTAATCCTACTGATATCTTCCTGCCCTTTGATGTCCGCACTTTCAATACAGAGTACCGTACAGGTGTTGATGCAGTGCGCTTTCAACGCCCATGGGGAGAACTGGGTGAAATCGATTTCGGGATAGTTCTGGGCGAGGACGCAAAGACTGAGAACTCAGCTGCTTTTCTGCAGGTTCGAACGAATCATAACGGCACTGATTATCAGCTAGCGTTGATCGAATTCGCAGATCAGCAACTCGCCGGACTGGGATTACAGACCGCCATTTGGGATCTGGGTTTCTGGTTCGAAGCAGCTTACGTCAAAGGCGATGAGGATTATCTAAGACTGTCTACGGGTGTGGACTATTCATTCAGTGAGAACACGTTTGCACAGATCGAATATCACTATAACGGCGCCGGCAGCGATGATCATCACGATTATCTTACCAATCTGGACTCTACACCTTACCAACGCGGTGGAGTATTCCTGTTGGGCGAAAACTACATCATGCCAAGTTTCACAGTCCAGCTTTCACCTCTGTGGTTTGTCGCCACTCAGGCGATCTATAATCTCGACGATCATTCCACATTCCTGTCTCTATCGGCTGAGTACAACATCAAGGAAAATTTCTACATGGACTTTGGCTACTATCACTTCGCCGGTGACGACTTTTCTCTAACCGAGGCCGGACTGCCAGACTTCCAGTCAGAGTACGGCCCTAACCCTGATACACTCTTTATGAGCATCCGATACTACTTTTAAACCCAGGAGACATAACCCAGGCATGACAAATTACCTGCAGGATAAAGTCATTGTTGTCACAGGCGCTGCCGGTGGCTTCGGTCAATTGGTATGTGAGAAAACCGCTGCGCTAGGCGCCAGAATTGTAGCGGCAGATATTAATTCAGAAGCTCTGGCCACGATGGTCGAGGGAATTGTCAGCGGCGGAGGTCAGGCCATCGCCGTCAAAACAGACGTAACCAGCAGTGACGATATGCATAACCTAGCCAGCGCTGCGGTTGATCAGTTCGGTCAAATTGACGTGATGCTGAACAACGCGGGCATTATGCCCCTCGCTTTTTACTCTGATCACAAGCTTGCGGCCGACGCGTGGGAAAGGTGTATCGACATCAACTTCAAGGGAGTGCTCAACGGTATCGCTGCCGTCCACGATCAGATGATCAGACAAGGTCGCGGGCATGTTGTAAACATTGCGTCGATCTACGGTAATTATCCAACCGCAGGAGGTGGCGTATATGGCGCCACCAAAGCAGCGGTCGTGTTTCTTTCAGAATCCCTGAGGATGGAGTCACAGGGCAAAATAAAGGTCACCACAGTGAGGCCAACCGGTGTGCCGGCAACGGGCCTCGGTTCTGGCATTGTGAATCCGGAAGCCGTGAGCGGGCTTCTCGGCGCGAACACAGCCGCTTACATGTCCAAATTCGAAGCAGCAGCGGCAGGACAGCTTCCTGCATCGCATCTCGATATCAACGACATTGAATACTGGGCGTTGGACCCTTCTTCACTGGCCGACCAGATTGTGCACGTCATCGACCAGCCCTGGGGGGTCGCCATCACCGACATCACCGTCCGCGCGTCCGGTGATGGCTACATTAACTAGCGCTAAAGGGCTGAACCCAGACAAGCTATCGCCATAACGGATATCAAAACAAAAGTTCCCTGCGCCCCAATCAACCTGGGATAGTTCGCGGCTGGATAAGTCCCCAATCCAAAAGCGTGCAAAAGACGGGCGATGAAAAGTGACATGCCAAGACCGTGTAGCATCAGCTGCGAGGTACCCTGGATCTCAAGGACCAGTAGCAGCAACAGCGCTATCGGTACGTTCTCAATGAAGTTTGCCTGAACACGTAGCGCTGCGTCTGGCTGCCAGGCCGGGACTTTACCGGTCCGCAACCGGGCATACAGTACGAAGTTCGCAAGCACGACAGCCAGTAGAGCATGCAGGCCGACATATAGCGCGGTCACTGGAATCATTCCAGACATCTCGTTAACACCCATCACAGGCTCCCCCATACAACGAGCCCTAGCCCTGCCAGGGCAAGGACAAACCCAATGTAACTGTACTGGTCAAGCCAGAAAATCCCGAATGCTTCCGGCGACCCTTTTTCAGCAGTGGGTGACTCTCCGGGTGAAAGGGCATTAGGCAATCCGCCCACCCACAAAATTAAAAGTCCATGAAACGCCATTCCCATACCCAGCGCCACAATCCAGAATTCGGACATCAGTTTCCCCTTATTATTATTGTTGGCATCTTATACTAAGGCTCAATGATAACTTCTTCTTTCGCCATAAAAAGCGAAATACTCTCCATATCGACAAAATTCGGCGCATCGCTGGCCTGATCTTCTCGCATCTGTCTTGAGCCAATTGCGCGCCCCGCGGCCTCTATATCCAGCCACGAAATCTCTGTAATGCCATCGTAAACAGGCTTGAGGGTCTCATAGGAATCAGCCAGCGTGTGAATCTGCACATAGCTGAGCGCCTCTTCAGTCAGCGCCGCAATCGGACCATGGCTATGCCACCAGTGATGCTGAAATTCCTCCAGTGTGAGGTCCTGTTTCTTGCGAAACGGATACACGCCTTTTATTCGCTCTGCGGTGATGTACTCCGCAGTTCGCACCACCACTCGTTCCATCCCGACCAGACAGGACTGAACCGCTGCGCCATCAGCTAGCAAGCCCTCAATACCCGCAGCACAGGCAGTTTTGGCTAAAGACGCATCATCAAACCACAACTCCGCCATACCCGAGAAGGCCGGAGAATCAGGAGCTGGCAGCGCCCTGGCCTGGACATAACCTTTGATATCAGGAAACACCGAAAGTATTGCGTCTTCAGCATGACCGCCCTTAAAACGAAATGGGTCATCACCGGCTTGCATCAGGAAACAGATTTTATACATATAGAGTCCTATAAAAAAATTGTGCGGCAGCATGTTTATCATGCATGAGCACAAGGGTCGTGCCATACCGGAAGACACTAGCTTACCGTCTAACCAACCGTCACCTCCAGTGACTTCAGATTGGTCATTCTCCTAAGTGACGAATCGCCGGGCGACATCGTCAGCGGGGGTCATACACATGTCGCGCCTCCCAAACCAATCATATCGGTGACCGGCGACAATGCGATACACCCAGTCCCTTAAAACTCTTGGGACAATCCGCAGAAAACGCAGGAAACGCCAGCCACCCGTCAACTGTGAAGCTATTTGCAGGGCGGCATCAGATCGGTAATAGCATTCATTCGCCTGAATCAAAACGAACGTTTCATCAAGGGATTCCTGAATGTCATGCTGATTCGCCAACTTCGCTGCCAGTTCGCTCTGGCCAGGCGTGAACAGGAATCTTGCGTCCGGGTCATGTGTGATAATGAAGTTCACCGCACCGTTGCACAAATTGCAGACCCCATCGAAGATCACAACACCGGATGTCTTCTTGTTATCTGTCATAAACTAACCACACGCCCACATCGTTTAGACTTCCTTTGGGGTGAGTTCGATCAATACTACATTAGGTAACTCACGCTCCACATCTTCGGTTACCGGCACACCATCCGGTCCTATTTGAATATCGTGGTACACCGCATCCTGCGGATAAAGGTCAAGACAATTCAACAACGACCGGCGAATCCTGTCCGGTTCTTGAGTGACGACTTCAGCATTGAAAGATGATTGTCTACCGCCCAGCAAAAGAGTCGCTTCCCCGCTGATAGCAATATTTCGCCACCAGCTGCCACTTTTTGAAGTAAAACACTGCACAACGCTGTCTTTCCTCACATATCTCACGGGTGTCTTAAAGGATCTTCCCGTCCTTCGGCCAGTGAACTCGATCACCACAAGGCTGTCGCTCCAGAATCGATGAATCGGCGACCTCAGCAACAACACCACCACAAGGTTGACCAACTTGAAAACCGACTCGGGTATCTTCATTGTCCTGCCTTCTTTTTACGGTGAATTCACTCGTCTTCGATGGGCCTGGTCGCGCTGAATATCTTCAAGCATAACGAGCGGTAACGTCGACCTTGCCTCTGGCTGAATCACAGTATTAATCATTGTCTGATTGGTTTTGTAACGTGTGCCCGGGATGTCTCGAAGCACATACGCGTAATCGACAAGGTAACGACGAATCGTTACGTGATCCATCACCACCAAATCCGTAAATCCAGTCATCCACTCGATCAAACGGTCGTTCAGCTCAGGCTCGTCATATTGAGTTTGCGGGTCCAGCGCAGATGCTGCGAGTGCCAGGAACACCTGGAGATCACCTCTGCTTTTGGGCATTCGCCGCATAGGACCACCTTTAAGCAATCGCCTGAAAACTTTCTCAACCTGTTCTTTGTTTTTGGCCTCACCAGACGACATCTTCAAATTTACCCTTCCTGTTACTACTCTAGACTTCTTCCTTGCGATAGAACTCAACACAGAACCTGACCTGAGCTACCGGCGCCACGCTATGCAGCATGTTGGGCACAACAACCCCGGCTTCTGATTCATCCACTACCTGCTGATGATCCCCTGCCGTGTAATGTAATTGTCCTTCGCGTACCTTGATCAACCCCCATGTGCCCGTCTTTGTGGAATGATCCCTCAGCAAGCCGGCGGGAATACTGCTTTCACTGAACTCCGGTGTTTGCTTATAAAGGGCCAATCCGTCGGGAAACTCAAACCGGTCACAACGGACACAATTTAGCTCAACGCCCAGTTTTTCCGCTCTACCTTCAGCGGATTCAACCCATGGACGATTGGTGAACGGTGGATTGTTTCGCACATGTTGACCATGGTGACACGCAAGCATCGCCACCCAATCATCATCCTCATCTTTGTAGAAGCCGCAAATTTTTCGGTTCATCAGAAGTCCCAGGGCAACGCCCTTGCTGTCATTGATCCAGGCTAATTGCCATGCTTCCACTAAACGTCTTCATAGAATGCTCTGTCGAAAACAAATTTTCCCATGGGACGCTGGTCACCCAATAGCTTTAACTGAAAATACTCTTCCGGCTCGTTTTCTGGCGAGTTTCCTGGCGACAAACGAAACCCAAATCTACGATAGTAATTCGGATCGCCCGTCAGAATGCATCCCAGCGCACCCATGTTGGTGATACTTGCCAGGCCGGTTTCTATCAAGGCTGAGCCTATTCCCTCACCCTGTCTTGATGGCAATACCGATACCGGTCCAAGCGCAAACCACGGAGAAGAAGCGTCCCCAACAATAGCAGGCGAGAACGTAATCTGGCCTATAACAACCTGTTCCTGTGTTGCCACCAACGACAATGTCAAAGTATTGTTGCGACGCAGCCTGTCGATGACATCCTGCTCATCACCATCCGCGTAAGGTCTCCCCTCGAATGCTGCTTCAGTCAGGGTTCGAATTGAGGCGTGATCAGCCTCGACCTCCTTTCGAATCTCTATATTTTCCCGCATGACCTTAGGTGCCCCCTATTTTTTTCGCTCGCTTCGCCTCTGGTCAGGCTCCAAATGCGAGTCTTGTATTTCCAACCTCGCTTTCTTCATGTTCTGACGACGCCCGATATTAGCTACACCATGCTTATGCACAACTGCACGTCAAACTCCTCGCTCATTATCGAATCACCTAAGAGTAATTGATAGAAACCAGAAAAGGCAGGTAAAACACAAAAGCCAATCAGGCCGGATTTAGGCAAGGGATTGCCTGGGGTGAACGCGCGCACAGTACTCAGTCAAGCGGCCTGGACCTGCCGGCATTCTCGCCCGCGGCCTGGAAAGCGCGTTAGACGCCACCCCCGCTATACGTCTTTACTTGGCGAAAGCGCAATCTGATTCGTCGGATGAGCAAGATTCAACAAGACGTAATGATGGTGGTCTACGATTTGTTGAGCCTCTAAATCGGCATCGCCGGCAGTGTGGCCGTCGCTAACAAGCGTCACACGATAGTCTTTACTTAAGGTAGACCTGCACGAAGCATCTACGCAGAATTCCGTTTGTAGGCCAGCTATATACAGCTTATCCACGCCCCGACCACGCAGTAATACATCTAAATTGGTCTTATAGAACGCGTCAGATGCTGTTTTCTCAACCCTATCGTCTTCTTCTCTTACGTCTAGCTCGGCGTGCAACTCCCAACCGGCAATACCTTTTTGCATCGGTTCAAAGTTCGCATGACAGTGCTGGACATAGACAACCAGGCCATCCCGGCTGACAGAGCATACTCTTCGTCATCACAGACCAATGTGAGCTCGCCGTTAAGCACATAAACCAGCTCATCGGAGTGGGAATGCCAATGACGAAGCGCAGACTGCGAGCCGGGAAAAATGGTTTCTGCATGGGCTCCAAACTGTGACAGTTCGAATTGAGCACCGATGTCACGCCCTTCGTATGCACCCAACGTTTCAGCAAACGGTTCGGGTAAGGAATGGCCTTTGTCCGGGTTTATCCTCTCTACTATTACCGGTCGCTTCAATCGGTGGTCTCCATCAACGGTTGCCCCCGGTCAAACAACATGGGCCTTCTGGCCTACCCGACGCGCGGGGAAAAAGGTGAAGGTAAATAGCCGTGGATGTGCACGACTAACAGGATGCGCAGTCCACTATGGCCTTTGCAGTAATACCGAACACCCGGTGAAACTATGCAGTCTTCGACCACTCGTAGCTTCAATTTCATGTTGTTCGGTTCTCCGCGTCACGACCATTTGACTGATTCTGGAACGCTGTACCCGAGGCTATACATGTGTCTAATAAGTTGACCTTCATGCATTACCTCATGCTCATAAAGAGCCAGTACCAGTTCGTTTCTCGCCTCTGTCCATTCTTCAACTTCACCGATGCAAGACAGAACAACGCCCGCTGACTCTTTCAGCTTTTCCGAAAAATCCACCTGCGTAAACTGTTGGAGGGAACAGGAAAAACCTTTCCATTCATCTGCCTTGATAGCCGCAGCGTAGCTTTCCCTGGCGCCAACAACACACCAGAGATGTTCCGCCAGGGATTTGTTCCTGGGGACATCCAGTTTTTGCTGAAGCTGTTCATCACTGCAACCGGTGATGATGTCGGTATAGGCTACGAACCTTGCTTCAAGATTCTTGATGAGGGTATCTTTCATAAAATCCTCCAATTGGCATAACACCCGGCCAGAAGCCCTGTTCATTCTCAGCCGGGGACAGCCGGGCTGCGCTCAGCCGGGCTGCGGACAGCCTTGTGCGAATGACGAGTCGAATCAGAGATGCACAAAGCGCCACCCGCCAGGATCAGGCTGCTCGATAGACGCCGCAGATCTTGTGGCCATCAAGATCCAGAAAGTAGCACAGGTGAATCACACCGGCCGCACTCTCGCGCGCGCCCGGAGGGTCTTCAACGCTAATGCCTCCATTGGCCACCGCAACATCATGAAGTTCTTTCACCTGCTCTGGTGAATCACAGACAAAGCCGATCGTGGAGCCATTGCCAACACTTGCAGGCTCCGTGGCACAATCGGGTACAGGTCGC
>JABBBA010000048.1:34017-37973 GCA_018607685.1 K189A clade bacterium
CCATTCAGCGGTTCACTCACACTGAAGGTAGAACCATCATGGATATAGAAAATACGTTTCTGCCCAGTGTCGCTCGCCTGCTCCATAGGAGCCCCTGCCCCAAGCACTCCAAGGACAGTATTGTAGAAAGTCTTCGCTTTTTCGATATCGTTTGTACCGATCATTATGTGATTTAGCATCGGCGCATCTCCTATAAGTTACGGAATTTGAATTCGCCTTAGCCTATCTGTTTCGCCTGCTCAGTGTCGTGCTCTGCCCCAACTATAGAGCCATCTCAATCTGGGATCCCCTCAGGCAGTATCGGTAGTTTTTCAGTCGGGTCGTACCAGGAGGCGCCATCCGAGCACCAAAAATGTGCCTGTGGGCGCTCAGCAAGCTCAGTATCGACAGAGCCAACTCTGATCAGGACATAATCAGTAGACTCGCGGCTCGCGATCAACTGCGAACCGCAGTTCGCGCAAAAATATCTGGTTTTCCCGGGCGATGACTCGTAGCTGGAAAGCTGGTCCTCACCCTGCGTCCATCTAAATGTACTCTTTGGTACACCCATAACGGTTGAGAATGCGGCGCTATGCGCTTTCCGACAAGTGTGGCAGTGACAATGCCCCACACAAACAGCTGCCTTCAAACACGGCTCACCTCTTCCAGGAATCCTTCATGTAATACTACGGTCGCTCGAGGAGGCTGGCCTCGTTCTTGAGCTTTTTCGCATTTTCTCGTTCTGCTTTTTCCGCTCGCTTTTTCTTCTTTCGCTCATTTTTCTCAGTCACGATTTTGATCGCCTCTGGTTTCGTTAAGCTCGGATGTTTTGCGAGTATCTCATCGACCCTGTCATCAATCTTGGTCATAGTGCACCTCAAAATTCATAAGTTCAGATGTTACAAGTGTTGGCCTGCTACCGGAATGCAGCAGCGCATAACATCCGATTGACCGGCTACCGGTTCGTTAAACATGATGAGCTTAACTTCTGGCCAGGTTATTTCAAAACCGGCAAGTGCAGCATTCTTGCCAGCGTGCACAGTAGGGCCACCATGCGAAGGCAGGGCATTAGCCAGGCGGTAAAGAAAATCAACAGTCCCGCCATGCGTTACCGTCAGGCACGTATCCAGAGCGCCTCAGCTGTTTGGATACACCGCTGAAATGGACTGCAAAATTTGGCTTCGTAGCCACTGGAATCGAATGACGCATGCTCTAGCCGTTCGACCGGATCAAACGTTTAGCTTTCATCTAGCACACCATTAAAGCGTTGTGCGAGATTGCGGTGCGTAACACCATGTCTAAGGCGGTGGATAATCACTTGCTAAATAGCATCAGGTTAAATCGCGCAACCGAGCGAAGGTAGTGGCCAACAACCGTTGCTGTTCAATCGCATGTTTTACGTCTCCTCGACTCAGCTTCAACAAGGACCCTGGCGATGATTGGATGGTGGTTAACCTCTATCACTAATCGCCATGCGACATCTCTCAACATTCGTTCTTCCGGAGGCAAGCCCTCTTCTTCCGGATCACCTCCCAGTTTTGGTGGAATAAGCATTTGCGGTGGCTGCATAAGAACGCAGTGAGTTTCATTCTCGTCTGACTCGAAGCTATGTATGAGATCCAGGGGATCAAGATCGAGGTTTGTTTCTTCCAGAACTTCGCGTTTCGCGGCCTCGAAAACTGATTCACCAGCTTCGATACCACCGCCGGGAAAGGTCCAATAGTCTCGACCATCGTGAACATGCCGAACCATCAGCATGCGGCCTTCTTTAAGCACAATCCCACAGGCTCGCTGTCTCAAGACAAGTACGCTGAGATATAACAGCCAGCTGAGCTACGTGTGAATTCCGGGCTGCGGACAGCCGGGCTGCAGACAGCCAGCTTCAACCGCATGTTATGCATCTTCCGACGCCAGGACGCTCAGCAGACCTTGGCGCAGTAGTCCTTTCATTAAGCGTTGATACAACAAAAGCGAAATCCAAACGCCCAGGCCAACCCAAACCGGCATGAAAGCCAGGCCGGTAAGGCTCGTGGCGACAGCAGCGATAATGAAAGCCGTGACTATCGTCAACAACAAATACAAAGCTGCTCTACCCGCCAATCCGAGCGTCGAGAACGCTGCTATCCGGGCCTTTTCAAGGATTTCAAGTTGATCCTGCGCACTTAACTCGCGTATCTCTTCAAAGCTATCGACGAACTGGCTCGTATTCATATCGTATCCATCATTGTTTTATGAAACCTGGTTTAGCGGCGTAGCGGACAGCTACGTCAAAATGGCAGAGTTCCCCAGGGTGAAGCTCCGGCTTCAACCACATGTAGGGAAGAATCCCACCGTCATCAATGTACACACTCAACTCCATATCAAACCAGCTTGAGCTCTGTAGCTCGTTCACGGAACCATGGTGTGTAAGATTCTGGTTCATCAAGGAATTTCTTACCAAGTTCCTTCAGGTTCACTGTAGAAACTTCATGCACCTCGACGGGATCAGGGAAAACGGGTCCATCGTAGATCGCGCAAAAAGATTGCTGGAATTCGTAGTCCTTGATGTGAGATTCAGGGATTTCTAAACGTGTTTTCGTAACGTCACCAAAAAGTTCAAGCTTGACACCCTCGACACTCAATTCCTCCAACAAACCTCGAATCGCGCCCTGTTCAAAGTTCTCTCCCGGCTGAAGGTGTTCGGCTGCACTCAAGTCCCAGACACCGGGACACACATCCTTATCATATTGCCGGCGCTGGACGAGGAGGTCGCCATTGGAACGAAACAAGAAAACGTTAGATGCTCGATGCCACAACCCTCTTCGATGGACTTCGGACCGCGGTTTTTTCCCCAAAAAACTTCCCCGCTCGTCTAAGATCTCGATTAATTCCTCCATCCGCCTAAAAACCAGTTAGGTGGCCAAAACACCTGCGATCAAATAGTGATTCACAATTTGATCGCAGGTGCTTCGTCCGAGCGAATGAAGTAAGCGGCTTCAAGTACATGTTATGCGGCCGGTTTCTTTACATGAAGCTTGGATCTAACCTTCAAATCAACTAGCACAACAATATTAAGGAACCAACCCACCACCAACGTGAATGTAACTGGATCGAAACCATATTGGCTATGAGATGAGCTAGCCGCTAACACCAGAGTCAAACTTAAAAGCAACAATAAGGCCTGAAAAACTCTCGATTTTCTGCTCTCAATCAGAACCGTCGTACTACAAGAAGGACAGCTTTTACCCCTAAGGCTTAACGTAACTCTTTCCAGGAAAGACAACTGGTAGGCACAGCGTGGACACTGGAGGTTGTCGGTATTCATGTTAAGACACATAACACCAGGTTAAGCGGTGTAGGAAGTTGGCGCGCAGATTGCGAATGCAATATGCGTGACGGCTTGCTACGTCCAAGTGGCGAAGCCACGGCTTCAACTTCATGTTAGGTGGCCTCCTTGTCCAGTATCCCATCTACAAATGATACGAATGCGGGGTCCAAAATTAACCGCGACGTACCTAGCTTCCAACATATGCTCATGTACGGAAATCTGTAGAAAGTATCCACGACATTACTTAATTCATTCAAGGATTCCTTGCTGTTGCTTGCTGCATACTGACCCCAGTGCACCCAAAACCAATACATAGCGTACGAATCTACTCTTGCCGCTTCTTCAAAAGTTAGATCGAACTGTTCTGAGAGCTTAGAGAAATGATCGCTGCTGCCCTGTGCTTTGCCTATACTAGACCTCAAGTCGTCATTAGTTGCTACAGCCAAAAGCATCGCCTGCACTCCGTTTGCACGGTTAAGGCTAGTCGCATCCATCGTAGCTTTTTTGGCATATCTTACCTGGATCGCTAGATAAGCAAGGGTTAACACTACTGCTATAGCCCCGAGAATCTCACCAACAGCACCTATGGCCTCCCAGTTCACACAGCCACCTTATACCCAGTTAAGCGGCGAAGCGGTCCGACGTATCGGCGCCGAGGATTCAAATGTGA
>JABBBA010000407.1 GCA_018607685.1 K189A clade bacterium
CTTATTCACATTGGGAGGGGTCAGATCAAAAAACCAGCCTGCTAATTGGACGGGGAGCTTGAAAAGCAGTTGACGTTCTGTAACTACATGATTTATATGGATTTCTTTAAACGTGGTTAAAAAGTAACCAGTGGCGAACAATTGAGGCTAATAGCTGTTTTTTGGGTGTGGGGATGACTTATCACCAGAGTTATCCACAGAAAATGTGGAAAACTGCAGGGAACTATTACCCGGAATCAGGCGCACCAATATGGTGCAATCAAGCCTGTGGTACATTCGCTTCCGTTTAGAGGGGCCAGCAACCCTTTCTTGAGAATTGGCTACCCGTGGAGGGGTGATATGAGTACAGATATAGGGGGTGTCCAGGTTAATGGGCATTTCGATGAGAGGTTCGCCGCGACGGTGCAGCAGTTTGCCGAGAATTTCAGGAATGGGGACGATATTGGCGCGAGTTTCGCCCTGTCGAAAGATGGTGAGTTCCTGGTGGATATCTGGGCTGGCCACCTGGATGAAGAAAAGCAAATACCATGGAAGGAGGATACGATTGTTAACGTCTATTCTTCGACAAAAACGGTTTCGTTCCTCTGTGCGTTAGTGCTTGCTGACCGCGGTCTGCTGGATTTTGATGAGCCTGTAGCGACCTACTGGCCCGAGTTTGCCCAGAAAGGCAAGGGCAAGGTGCGCGTGTGGCACCTTATGAACCATGCCGCGGGCCTTTCCGGGCTGGATGTTCCTGTAACGTCTGAAGACATGTACGACTGGGGCAAAATGACGGGTCTGCTGGCAGCCCAGAAGCCCTGGTGGGAACCCGGTAGTGCAACCGGTTACCACGCTTTAACCCAGGGCTATCTGATCGGTGAAGTTGTACGCCGGATAACGGGTAAAACGCTGGGGGAATTTTTGCAGGAGGAACTTGCGGGTCCGCTGGGTGCAGATTTCTTCATTGGCGTCCCGGAATCAGAGTTTGAACGAATTGGGCATCTGTTTGTACCGCCGGGTACGAACGAGAATAACCTGAAGATGAATGAAGACCAGAGTTCGATAGCCTATCGAACCTTCTCTAATCCCGCTCCCGTGGCAGAAGATTCCTGGACCGCAGGCTGGAAAAAAGCAGAAATACCAGCGGCAAACGGGCATGGAAACGCGCGTTCCCTGGTCCGTTTGCAGACACCACTGGCCTGCGCTGGATCTGCGTTTGGCGTCGAGCTAATGTCTGAGAAGACCGCCAGATCGATAATGCAGCCAAGAATCGAAGGACATGACCTGTGCCTGGATGTGCCCGCGACATTCGGACTCGGTTTTGCCCTTAACCGTGGGCCAATTCCTATGTCGCCCAATGAGAATGCCTGTTTCTGGGGGGGCTGGGGAGGGTCCAGTGTATTGGTCGACCAGGACGCCCGGGTTGCCATGTCATTTGTGATGAACAAGATGTTTCCGGGGCTACTCGGCGACACCCGGTCATTCCTGATCAGGCAGAAAGCCTATGAGGATTTAGGACGTTGATCGAGTTTATTGTGCGAGCCCGTGCCGCCCCGGTAGTTGCTGATCGTTTTCTTGAGGCAATAGGGACAGGCGTCGGTGTGGAGTATCTGGCGGATATTGTTCGACACGCCATTTTTGTGAGCAAGGGTCACCGTGAAGATACCAAGGTCACGCTGGTGCTCGAAAAAAGCCAGTTTTACTCGAGGGTCGTGGAGCTTGATGGTTCTCGCCTCGGTTCCTTACCGGATCTACATGAAAGGGCGATTCTTCAGGTGATAAGTGATGCGCTGAGAGCCTCAGCCAGCCTGGGGAAAGACGAATCTGTTCGCGACAATCGAGGTATCAAAATCACGGCCATGAGCTTTGAACAGTTGGTTAAGTCGCGCGCAGAGGAGCAGGTGGTCTACGTCCTCGATACCGGTGGTCAAGACATCAGGAGCGAGCAGTTTCCTGAGGACGTTGTGTTTGTGATGACCGACCATACCCCCATGCCGAAGAATACCTACAAGTCCATGGCCAGGCAGGGTGTCCTAAAGCTGTCCCTGGGTCCTCTAATGCTGCATGCCGCTCAATGCGTAACCATTATCCACAATGAGCTGGATCGACAGCCCTGAGCGCTGCTCGCAATGATCCGGAGGGACCTGCCAGCGGTACGCGCGGCACCGATGTAAGGTAGACGTCCAAAAACAGCCCTGAGCGCTGCTCGCGAGAATCAGCTGGGACCTGCCAGCGGTACGCGCGGCACCGATGTAAGGTAGACGTCCATAAACAGCCCTGAGCGCTGCTCGCGAGAATCAGTTGGGACCTGCCAGCGGTGCGTGTGGCAACGATGTAAGGTAGACGTCCATAAACAGCCCTGAGCGCTGCTCGCAATGATCCGGAGGATCAGTTGGGACCTGCCAGCGGAACAATGGTCACTAAAGCGTGGTAAAAGGGCGAGAGCAGAATAACGCGGGCTGATTCCATTGCATTTTGAGGTACCCTCGCTAGAAGCTACGCCATTGTTTGCCTCTGGTGATTAAGGAATAATCACCTTCTTTTGAATTTTTGAGAATCTATATGTCAGAGTCGGTGGAATCCATAGCAATCCTGGGTGGAACAGGAGACCTGGGTGGTGGCCTTGCGCGCCAGTGGTCGAGAGCTGGATATAAAATATTGATCGGATCGCGCACCCTTGAGAAGGGTGAAGCCGCGGCGAATGCCCTGCTCGAGGAGTTTCCTGACCTGAATGTTACCGGTCATGAGAATCTGGAAGCAGCTACTGCAGCAGATCTGGTTGTTCTTACGGTACCGTTTGAGCATCAGCTCAGTACACTCGAGACGGTAAAACCTGGTCTCGGTGGGAAAATTCTGATCGACGTCACGGTTCCTCTGATGCCGCCAAAGGTAGGCACCGTTCAGTTGCCAGAAGCCGGCAGCGCCGGCGTCCAGGCACAGAACTTTCTTGGTGAAGAGGTCTTTGTCGTATCCGCCTTTCAAAATGTTGGGGCAATGCACCTGCAGGAGGATCATGCGATAGCCTGCGATGTGCTTGTGTCGGGTAACAAAAAGGCAGCCAGAGAGACTGTGATAAAACTGGTTGAGGCTGTTGGGCTAAAGGGATGGCATGCGGGTCCTATCGCAAATGCCGCCGCTGCAGAGGCGCTGACCTCCATTCTGATTACAATTAACCGCCATCATGGTGTTGAAGGTAGCGGCATTGTGATTACCGGCGAACCGACCAAGTAATGAAACTCACCTTTATTGGTGTGGAAGGCATCCCCATGGTTGAACCGGGGGATGATCTGGTGGCGTTGATTGATGATGCTTTAGCCGCAATGGGTGAACAGCTCCTTGCGGATGATGTCATCGTCATCGCCCAGAAAATCATTTCGAAGGCGGAAGACCGATATCTTGATCTGAGGACCGTAACCCCGACCGAAGAAGCTATTCGTCTGGGTGAAGAAGTCGATAAAGACCCAAGGAAGGTTCAGGCTATTCTCGATGAATCCAATGAGATAGTCAGGCAGCGACCTGGGGTACTCATCGTGGAGCAGAGAAGTGGGTTTGTGCAGGCCAATGCCGGCATCGACCAGTCCAATATCCGAATAGGAGATGGTGACCCCGATGACCTTTGTCTGCTGTTACCCCTCGATTCCGACGCGAGCGCGCAGCGGCTTTACACCACTATCCGTGACCGCCACAACATTGAAGTGGGCATCATTATTAATGACTCCCTTGGCCGGGCCTGGCGAATGGGTACCCTGGGACTGGCGATAGGTGTAGCCGGATTTACTGCCCTTGAGGATTACATCGGCGGCCATGACCTTTTCGGTCGTGAACTGCTGGTAACACAGGTTGCCGCCGCGGATGAAATGGCCGCGGGCGCATCACTGGTGATGGGCCAGACAACTGAAAAGGCGCCGGTAGTCATTGTGCGTGGTTACAAACCCAGTGAGCCGGTTGAACAAGAGCGAAGGGGTGTGCAGCCTCTGATCCGACCGAAAGAAATGGATATGTTCCGCTAGGCGGATCGAATGGATATCCCTCACTCCAATCATTACCTCGCACTGTCAGGCGGTGTTGGCGGCGCCAAGCTTGTCCTTGGACTGTCAGGGATTCTTGAGCCTGATCAGCTAACGGTAGTGGCCAACACCGGCGATGACTTTGAGCATCTAGGTCTGAATATTTGCCCGGATTTGGATACTGTGCTCTACACCCTGGCGGACTGGAACAACAAGGAACTCGGCTGGGGGCAGGCACAGGAGAGCTGGAATTTCCTGGCGGCATTAAAACGTCTAGGCGGTGAGGACTGGTTTAGTCTCGGTGACCGAGACATGGCAACTCATATTCTGAGAACGCAATTGCTTCGTTCAGGCGCTTCTCTGTCTGAGGTTATCGAACACTTAAGCACGAAAATGAACATCGCTCATCGTATCGTACCCATGACCGATGAGCCGGTTCGGACCCAGGTGCACTGCAGGGACCGGGGTACCTTGTCATTTCAGCATTACTTTGTGCGTGACAGGTGCCAACCTGAGGTGACCGGGTTTGAATTTGAAGGTATCGGCAAGGCCCGCCCGAGCGAAGGTTTTGCGGCCGCGCTGGCAGGTCCACTCTCAGCCGTCATTATCTGTCCTTCGAACCCGTTTGTTTCTGTTGCACCGATTCTTGAGATACCAGGAGTGGTTGACCAGCTGAGAGCGGCCCGGGTACCGGTAGTGGTGATTTCCAACATCGTGGGCGGTGAAGCGATCAAAGGTCCTGCCGCGAAGATGATGACCGAGTTGGGTATGCCCCAGACTGCACTTGGTGTTGCCCGCCATTATGTCGAGCAATACGGCGATCTGGTGAAGGGATTTGTGCTGGATACCGCCGATGCAGCGCTGGAGGAAGAGGTTGCTGCGCTCGGGCTCGCAACTATCGTGACAAAGTCAGTCATGTTAACGTTGCACGACAAAACGGAACTCGCTGAACAGACCCTGGCGTTCGTATCAACACTGGAAGCTTGACCATGACAACAAGCGCCGTGATCCCGATTAAACAACTGGAGGATGCGAAACAGCGTTTGTCTGGCTTGTTGAATTCGGATGAACGAATGCGCCTGTTTCAGGCAATGGTTGAGGATGTCCTGACGGCAGTTGAGGCATGTACCTATATAGACAGCATTGTGGTGGTTACTGATGATCAGGCGGTTGCAGAGCTGGCAAGAAGCTTTGGCGCGGAGATTCGCCCGGAGCCAGATACGCCGGGTCTGATTGAGGCCGTTACAGAGACGGGCAAACAACTTGCCGCCGAAGGCGTTGGCTGTATGTTGTTTTTACCAGGTGATGTTCCGCTGGTAACGCCCGAGGAGTTGGAAGTTGTATTGGAAGGCTTTGGGATGTCAGATCAACCCGAATTTATGATTGTCCCTGCATCGGACCTTGGCGGGTCGAACTGCGTAGCATGTAGCCCACCGGACTGCATGTCCTTTGGCTTTGGCGTTGACAGCTTCAGAAAGCACATCGGTTTGGCAAGGGAGCGTAATATAGATCCGCAGGTTGCAAAGCTACCGGGCATTGGCCTTGATATAGATACGCCATCAGACATCAGCGAGCTCATGGCAGAAGTTGAGCGAAGTACACAGGGCAGGGGGGGGCGTACAGCTTACAGTACGGTTCGAGTCCTTGAGGAAATGGGTATTAAACGGCGACTGGAAGAAGCGTTCGCTGACATTGGTTGAATACATTAGCTTGAATACACAAGCTTGAACTACACAGGTTGAACATGACGCAAGGAAACGAAAAACTATTGGTGGAATCATCGAGTCGACGGCTAGATGATGAAGAAATCCTTAGTCTGGCGGGCTTTGAGGACACACGTTCCCTGATGTCAGTTGCAGGCGCTATTCGTGATGCCGGGCACCAGAACACGGTGTCGTATTCCCGGAAAGTATTTATTCCGCTGACGCACCTTTGTAGGGATGTTTGTCACTACTGCACATTTGCGCAGGTGCCAAGGAAGCTAAAGGCGCCTTACCTGACGCCGGATGAAGTGCTCAAGATTGCGCAGGATGGAGCGAAAGCCGGTTGTAAAGAAGCGCTATTCACCCTGGGCGACAAACCAGAGTTGCGTTACAAAGCGGCAAGAGAAGGGCTCAAAGAGTTGAAGCAAGATTCAACTCTTTCATACCTTCGTGATATGGCGCAAATGGTCCTCGATGAAACGGGCCTGTTCCCGCACCTGAATCCCGGGCTGATGGAAGCTGACGAATTGGCGGAAATGCGCAAAGTGTCGATCTCTATGGGCATCATGCTCGAGAGTGCGTCGGATCGACTCACTGAAAAAGGGATGCCTCATTACGGCTCTCCTGACAAGGTGCCGGCCCGGCGTCTTGAAACCTTGAGGCTGGC
>JABBBA010000010.1:0-35137 GCA_018607685.1 K189A clade bacterium
CGAAAACATGCAAGGGGACAATGGTGCCGGGAAACGCAACCATGCTGGGGATCGGAAACAGTGCGACTTGGATCAAGGGTTCGGCCATAGGGGATTCTACGCATATGTACGCCGGGAACAAAAGCCTGGATCAGTTGCCAGGCAAATGGGTACTACAAAGGCTCATGCCTATAAAGTCCGTGCAAGCCGATTCCCGAGGTGATCGTGATACACACAACGGCAACGAAACAGACCAGCAGGGCATAAATCCGGGTGAGCATATTGTTCATCAGGATTTATGCCCGCGCTGGTCAATAAATCGTTTCACTGGTCGTGCGGTGCCAGACAACTAGAACTTATAGGCGGTATCCAGCATCAGTCTCTTGTAGTCCTCCTCGATGCCGATATCCATATTTCTCTCATTATCGAAGTAAGTGAAGCCGATTTTCCACTTCTTGTTGATTGCCCAGGCACCCTTGAGTATGTGTCCTTTGGCATCGGTGCCGCCTCCGGCGAAATCCGAATCCGTAAGGAGCCCGATGACCGCGTCAGCTTCGATATCCTGATAAATGTAGCTAAGTTCCCAGGTACGGGGGGCGCTGGCTTTGCCGTACTTCAAACCTGCTGCCCAGGCAGTATCAAGATCGCTCGCATCCTGGTTCTGGACAAGGTCCGCGAATAACATAAGGGGTTTTTCGCCAACCGTTGTAGTCAGTTGGGCGAACAATTCTACCTCTTCGAAGCTATTGTTGTATGTGCACCCGGTAAGCGCGGCAGGATCGGTGCAGCTAAAGGTGTTGCCGAAAAAATCATCGGGGTCCCCGGCAAAGACTTCCCGGTTGTCTGTGTCGAGATCAAAGTAACCAATGCCAGCGACCAGCTTGCTGTTGCCGATTGAGCCATTGAAACCAGTCTGGAAACCATAGGCCGTTTTGCTATTGTCTTTTTTCGTGTCACTCTCAAGAAAGTTTGCGGCGGTGTTAATAAAGTAGTTGCCCCTGGCAAAAGTGAAACCGATGCCTTCAGGGCGATAGTCTCCGTCCCAGACCAATCCGTGACCTGCAGGTCGGTAGAAAATATTTTTCATTTTCCCGCCAATCACATTGAAGCCTGGCTTTGCCTGCCATTTAAAGTAGGCCAGATCGAGGTTGATGTCCTTGGTGCTACCGCCACCGCCAAGTGTCTGGTTTGTAGACACGGCATCATCAGTTCCCGATGCCAGTCCAATACCTACCTCAACGTTGTCTGCGGGTTTGGCAGTCACCGCAACGCGGGCTCGAATCCTGTTGCGTTCCCGGGTATCACTTCGTTCTGCGTCAATATTCTCATACCGATACCTGAAGTCGCCCTTGAGCTTGACTGTTTCTGTCCAGCTCCCGGATTTACGGGTTGCTTTGAGCTTCTCAGCGGTAGCGGCGCTGGAAACGACAGATTCCTTTAGATTCTTGTTTTCCGCTTCCAGTGCATCAACACGGTTTAACAAGGAGATCAGCTGGTTCTTCAGATCAGAAAAATCCTCGTCTGACACCGAGGTGTACCCAATCTGGGCATAGGTCACTAAAAGAAGCAGTGCTATAGAACGGATCATTGTTTGGTTCCTCAAAAGTGGTTGGAAGTCTGGTTTGTCCAGCAACGGGCGGAGAAGTTAACGAGCTTTTGTTAAGTCTTTGTTAAGAGGGTGTTAAACGACTGGTTAGATCAGCATTTTTACATACCTGATCTCCTGAATCGTGGGTTTTAGGCTGTTAGCACTGGTTTTTAGGGATTGCCGGTGAATAGGGTGGGTAACTTAAAACTATCTTTAACAAATCTTAATCCAGGATGTCTTTAATGCGCTCAGTTCTTAACTGGAGTTCCAAAATGAATAAGTATTTAGCCGCCTTACTCTGTGTATTCGCTCTTTATGGGTGTTCAGAATCTGTTGAGCAGCCGCCGGTAGGTGAAGGGTCCGAGTTATCTGGCAAGGTTCGACTTGATGGTTCAAGCACGGTGTTCCCGATCAGTGAAGCCGTCGCCGAGGAATTCAACGCTGTAGCACCGAGGGTGCGTGTCACCGTTGGTGTGTCAGGTACCGGCGGGGGCTTCAAGAAGTTCGTGGCCGGAGAGATAGACATTAATGATGCTTCCAGAATCATCAAAGGCAGCGAACAGGAAAAGGCTGCCGCCAATGGGGTTGAGTTCATCGAGTTGCCGGTTGCTTTTGACGGATTATCACTCGTCGTCAACCTGCAGAACGATTGGGTTGATCAGTTGTCGATAGCAGAGCTGAATGCCATCTGGAATCCTGATTCCACTGTAAAAACCTGGGCAGATGTCAGGCAGGGATGGCCAGACGAAGAGATCAAGCTCTACGGGCCGGGAACTGACAGTGGCACCTTTGACTACTTCACCAAAGTCATCAACGGTAAAGAGCAGGCCTCCCGTGCAGACTTTACGGCCAGTGAGGACGACAATGTCCTGGTCCAGGGAATTGCCGGAGACAAGTATTCGCTCGGGTATTTCGGCTTTGCCTACTACATCGAGAACCAGGACAAGCTGAAGGTTGTCCCGGTCGATGGTGGCGATGGTGCGGTTAAACCAACGCTCGCGACGATCAATGATGGTAGCTACAAACCGCTTTCGCGACCCATTTTTATCTATGTTAATCCGGCGTCACTGGACGACCCTGCGGTAGCAGCGTTTGTCGACTTCTATCTTGAGCAGGCCGCCGCGTTATCCGAGGAGGTCGGGTATGTTGCCTTGCCTGCAGATGTCTACCAGAGTGGTAGGCAGCGGGTTGCAGAGCGAACAACCGGTACTGCCTACGGTGAAGGTGCTTCGGTATCCCCCCTGACCGGCAACGACGGCTGATTTGTCTATGAAAACGGTTAAGCCTCGCTACCTGGAGAATTCCCTCCAGGTAGTTTTCTTTATGTGTGCGGCCATTTCAACGATTACGACGGTTGCGGTAATCGGCATCCTGGCCTTTGAAACCTGGGGATTCCTGCAGCACGTATCCATAGTCGAGTTTCTCTTCGGTACTCGCTGGTCTCCATTGCTCCATCCGAAATCCTATGGGCTACTGCCGTTACTCGCCGGTACTACGCTTATCGTCGTCGGTGCGTCCCTGGTCGCGTTGCCTATTGGTCTGGCCTGTGCAATCTATTTGAGCGAATACGCCGGTGAGCGGGCGCGTAACGTCCTTAAGCCGGTTCTTGAAGTGCTGGCGGGAATTCCCACGGTTGTTTACGGATTTTTTGCCTTAACATTTGTGACGCCGATCCTTCGGACTGTCCTTCCTCAGACTGATGTGTTTAATGCGGCCAGCGCCGCCATTGTCGTGGGCATCATGGTACTGCCAATGGTTGCATCCCTGTGTGATGACGCCTTCCGGGCAGTCCCGGATAATCTGAGGGAAGGTGCCTACTCTCTTGGTGCAACCTCCTTTGAGGTGACGACAAGAGTTGTTGTCCCGGCCGGATTGTCCGGTGTTTTTGCCGCCTTTGTGCTTGCGATTTCGCGCGCCATTGGCGAAACCATGGCGGTGACACTTGCAGCAGGCGCAACGCCTAACCTGACATTGAACCCCCTCGAGAGTATCCAGACCATGACGGCGTACATCGTGCAGGTATCCCTCGGCGATACACCGGCCGGGACGTTGACCTACCAGACATTGTTTGCGGTTGCCGCTGTGCTGTTCCTGGTCACGTTATGCCTGAATATTGCCGCGAACATGATTATGAAAAGGTTTCAGGAGGTGTACGAGTAATGGCCGCTCAAAGCAATCTCGCATGGCGACACAAAAAGGCCGCCTTCTTCAAAAACTTCTGTATTGGCGTGACAGGTTTTGCGGTTCTTATTCTTTGTCTCCTGATCTACCAGGTATCTGTCCTGGGGCTACCCTGGCTTGATGCCCAGTTTCTGTCGAGTTTTCCTTCGCGCTTCCCTGAAAAGGCGGGAATCAAATCAGCGCTTATGGGGACCCTGTGGCTGGTGTCGATGACGGCCGCAATCGCGATTCCCATTGGTGTGCTTGCAGCTGTTTACCTTGAGGAGTACGCGAAACCAACGAGGCTGACTGAGTTTATAAACATCAACATCGCAAACCTGGCCGGGGTTCCCTCGATTGTCTACGGTATCCTTGGACTGGCCATTTTTGTCCGGTTTTTCCAGTTGGAGAGAAGCGTGTTATCCGGTGCCATGACCATGAGCCTGCTAATCCTGCCGGTCATCATTATTGCCTCAAAGGAGTCGATTCGGGCTGTTCCAGGATCCCTTCGGCAGGCAGCTTTTGCGGTGGGTGCCACGCGCTGGCAGGTTATTCGAGCACACGTCCTGCCGTCGGCGTTGCCTGGCATTCTGACGGGCGTGATCCTTGCAATCTCCCGTGCGATTGGTGAAACAGCCCCGCTGATTATGATTGGCGCATTAACCTATGTAGCTTTTGTGCCTGAGGGTCCAATGGATGAGTTCACGGCGCTTCCGATCCAGATATTCAATTGGACTTCACGACCCCAACAGGAATTTCATGAGCTCGCGTCGGCCGGAATCGTTGTTCTGTTGCTGGTGTTACTAATGATGAACGCCGTTGCCGTCTATATTCGGTATCGGGGAACAAGAATAAAATGAGAACTAAATGAGAAGTAGAGATGAGTAGCGAAGAGAACGTGATTCTGAATATCGATGATGCCTGTATCAGCTATGGCGGAGATCTTGCGGTACGCAATGTTTCCCTGCAGATCTTTGAGAAAAAGATCACGGCAATTATCGGACCGTCGGGTTGTGGAAAGAGTACGTTGTTGAGATCGCTCAACCGTATGAACGACTTTATTCATGGCTGTGAGCAATCCGGGCGAATATCCTTTCGTGATGAAGACCTTTACGGTGACAAAATGGATCCGGTAGAAGTTCGTTTGCGCATAGGGATGGTTTTCCAAAGGCCTAACCCTTTCCCCAAATCCATATACAGAAACGTCGCCTGGGGGCCTGATATTAACGGCCTTGAGGGGGATTTGGATGATCGTGTTGAAAAGGCGCTTCGACAGTCTGCCCTATGGGATGAGGTTAAGGACAGATTGCATGAATCTGCACTTAATCTATCAGGTGGTCAGCAACAGCGCCTTTGTATTGCGCGAGCGCTGGCCATGGAACCGGAAATTATACTGATGGACGAGCCCTGTTCTGCGCTTGACCCGGTGTCCACGGCAAGGATTGAAGATCTGTTGTTCGAGCTGAAGGAAAACTACACGATCGTCATCGTGACTCATAATATGCAACAGGCCGCGAGAGTTTCGCAGCACACGGCGTTTCTGGAGAATGGTGTGCTTGTTGAATATGGTGATACAGAAGAAGTGTTCACCAACCCCAAGAACAAGCGAACTGAAGAATATGTCACTGGAAGATTTGGATAATAATCATGACGAAACATTTTGATAAAGACCTGGTAAGACTAAATGAAAAGATAGCTGATCTTGGCTCTTTGGTTGTCGATTCCGCCGCGAAGTCGACGGTTATGTTGCAGAACTTTGACCTTGGTATTGCGGATGAAATTCTGGCGTCAGAGGTTACGGTTAATGATATGGAAGTCGAGATCGAGAATGAATGCCTGAAATTGCTGGCGTTGCATTCGCCGGTGGCGGCGGATCTCAGGTTCCTGATTGTTGTGTTAAAGGTGAACAATGATCTCGAGAGAATGGGTGACCAGGTCGTCAATATCGCCGAGAGAGTTCGGTTCCTAAAGGATCAGCCGAGAGTAGTATCAGATATCGATCTGGTGAAAATGGGAGAGATAGGGTCCCGGATGGCGCGCCTTTCGATCACCGCCCTCACCATGCGTGATCCTGATATTGCGAGGGATGTTCTGTCTATGGATGATGAATTGGATGCGCTTCACGCAAGGTCTTTTGAGGTATTGCAGGAAGCGATGATAAAAAATACCGAGATGATTACTCCGGCGATTTCATACATGACGATCTCATCCAATTTGGAACGACTGGGTGATCTGGCAACCAACATCGCAGAAGAGATTATCTTCATGCAGGAAGGGGAAGTCGTCCGCCACCAGTAGCCTTTGTACCCGGACTAATCTGTACCCGGACTAATCCGTCAACATCTTTGCGGTGTTAAGTGCGTTATTTGTGGTGGTCGGGAAATAGTCTTCGGGGTTATCAATGCCACGTTGTGCTTTGATAGATTGTTTAATGGCCATTGCAGCGCCGGCCGGATAGCCAGCAAGGGTTGTTGCGATTTCAGTGCAGCGCTCGACAACCTTTTCATCGGCCACATACTCGCTGATCAGTCCTCGCTCAAGCAGTTCCGGCGCCTTAACCCTGTCACCTAAAAAGGCCAGGCGTGCCGCCTGAAACTCGGTTGTCTTGATCTTGAGCCAGGCGGCATTCATGGGAATGTTCGCACCCTGCTGAATTTCACCAATTTGAAGAAACGCAGACTCACCGGCAACGATGAGATCGCAGGCAAACGCAAGAGAGGCGCCTGCGTTAATGGCAAATTTTTCGAGAGCGGCAATGATCGGTTTTTTGCAATGGTACAGCGCCAGGTGCATTGATCTAACGTCCCCTACGTCTTTCCCTGCCCAATGTGGCTGCGGGTCCGCCTGTAAAGCCTTGAGGTCAATTCCGGAACAGAAGTATCCGCCTTCACCCCTTAGAATGATGGCGGAGATACTATCGTCTTCATCAAGTTGTTTTAGGTGGTTGGTTATTTCACCGGCTAGGGGTGGAATGAGAGAATTGCGACGGTCGGGCCGTTCGATGACTATCTCCGCCCAACCCTCATGAAGATCCAGTCTTGAAAACTCAAGCATTATCGTAACTCCTGTATCGAGAGTTTATCCTGCTGCCTGCACGATTTTACCAGAATGAACCTGATTTCTGCCGGCACGATTGGTATCAAATAGTGCGGCGCCCGTAAATCCGATCAGTGTCTTCACCTTCTATCAGGAATTCGCCGCGGATGACGCGAACAATGGGGAATGACAGCAGGCCCGCCATGCACAGGGTGCAAAGAGCGAAGGTGATGACCACGTCGGTGGTACGTTTTTTTTGTTCAAGTCGGGACCGTTACATTCCAGAATACGGATTAGTTTACGCTTTGAGAAGTCCCGGTGGTTAGTGGTCCTGGCAAATCATCCTCATAAGGTGCCTGGCTCATCCAGATCATTGCGTCTTCGGGCTCGCTGAAGATTCTGAAAATACCCGTGTCTATGCTATTTGCAAACTTTTCGAAGATCCCTCGCTTCTCGGGATCTGGGGCAACCAGTGCGACCTTGGCTTCCGGCGAGAGTTTCACCTCGGTGATCGCGAACTCAACAAACTTCATAAAGTCCTCCGCGGTCACATGCGATAGATCCGCCTGTGAAAAGTCACATATTCTATTGAGGTGAGGTGTGTATTCAGGATCGTTGATGAAAATGCGAGTGGCCTGGATAAAAGTGGCCAGATCTGGCGACTGCTTGATCGCTATGTAGGCGCTGTTCTTTGCCGCGATGATGGTATGTTCGATCATGTCCCTTTTCCCTGGATTACTTCACTTAGCCTGAGGCTGGAGCGAAGACAGCAAGCTGTGAAATCCTTTCACTGCCTGTTGACGATTAAAGTGGAGATTTCCCGTAAATTATAAGGGTGTTTGTCTAAATACTCTGTAAACGATATGTATATTGAGATGGTCGGCGTGGAAATGAACCTGTTTGATGAAAATGCTATGGTGACCGCTGAAATCAACTCAACGGCGAGAATACATGTCTGTAGCAGAATCCAGCAACTATACGAATCCCTCCCTGGAGGGGAACAATAAGCCTGTCTTTGATGAAATCACGGCATCTGACCTCGAGGTCATCGGTGAGATACCAGCAGATATCAGCGGCAATTTCCTGCGAGTAGGTCCGAATCCCTTCTATGTACCTGATGTGGAGAAGTACCACATATTTGACGGTGACGGCATGATACACGGCGTCCATATCAGCGGAGGTAAGGCGACCTACCGTAATCGGTTTATCGATTCTGACGGTTTGAGGGACGAACGAAAGGAAGGGCACTGGATCTACCCAGGCATGAATATGTACGGAGATTTCCTGGCCAAGGGAGAGATCCCAAAGTCCAAGAACACCGGAAATACCGCTATGGTCTTCCACAACGATCAACTTTTTGCGTTGATGGAAGGCGGAACGCCTTACCGGGTGACGTTGCCGGAGCTGGAAACCCAGGGCGAGCACGATTTTGACGGAACCCTGACCCACAATTTTACTGCTCACCCAAAGGTAGATGTGAAGTCGGGTGAAATGATGACTTTTGGGTATTCACCAACGCCGCCATTTTTGACCTACTCAGTCGTAGATCCCAAAGGCCGCGCGGTTCACACGAAAGAAATTTCCATACCTAAAGGCGTGATGATGCACGACTGTGCCATTACCGAAAATTACACCATTTTTCCTGATCTGCCCCTGGTCTTTGATTTTGACAAACTACTGTCCGGCGGCAGCATGATCGGATGGGAACCTGAAAACGGTTGCCGAATCGGTATTGTTCCAAGAATGGGCGACGATACGACAGTGCGCTGGTTCGAGATCGAAGAAAGCTTCCTGTTCCATGTCTCTAACTCATGGGAAGAGGGCGATGAAGTGGTGTTCCAGGCCTGTCGTTCTAACAGGGGCGGTATTGAAGCAGCGCCGGGTTCAGACATGCGCGATCAACTGGGTCAATTGCATGAATGGCGATTCAATATGAGCACTGGAGAGGTGACGTCAAAAGCGCTCGATCGCGAGTACTATTGCGATTTCCCGAGAATTCACGATGACCTTGTGGGTTACCAGAACCGATATCTGTATGCAGCCCGGTTCAGACTTGGTGATGTGCCGGTGTTTGATGGTGAAATGAAATATGACAATCAAACGGGCGAAATCCAGGTTCATCAGTTCGGTGATAACTGTGAGTCAGGCGAAGCGATTTTTGCTCCACGAATTGGCGGCGTTGATGAAGACGATGGGTATGTGATTTGTTTCGTCTATGACACTGAAGCAGAAACCAGTGAATGTCACATTATTGATGCGAAACGGTTCGAAGATGAACCTGTTGCGCGCATCAAGATTCCCCAGCGTGTACCGCATGGCTTTCATGCGTCCTGGGTTGCTGACTGAATGGGTTGCAGCCAGACATTCTGTCGTTAGGGAATGTCTGAATGGAAAAATGCCCGGAGGTCGTCCACCAGTAGCTGTGGCTCCTCCGCGGCACCAAAATGGCCACCGCTAGGCATCAATGTATAGCGCGCCAGGTTGGAATTTGCTTCCAGCACGGCGCGCGGCAGGTGCACAACATCTTTTGGAAATACCGCGAAAGCCGATGGCGCCTCCAGCGTCGGTGAACGATCGTGTGCCATTGGCCATGGTTTGTTGAAGTGTTCGTGGTACAACCGCAGAGACGACGTGATAGCACCGGTGCACCAGTAAAGGGCCGCGGTTGTGCACAGATGTTCTTTAGAGAACTTTGACTCTATCTCGCCGTCACAATCACTCCAGTTTCGCCTTCGCTCCCAGATCCATGCGGCGGTCCCCACGGGTGAATCCATCAATCCATAAGCAAGTGTCTGCGGGTCCAGTCTGTGGACGGCGACGTGGCTGGTGATCAGTGGCCCAGCTTCAATATTACGTTCCAGCATCCATGCTTCGGATACATCAAAATCTTCTGGCTTAAGCGTTGACCGATCTACACCTGGAACGAGGGTGAGACTCATGTGCGCGCCCAGCAGTTTGTCGGCGTACTCATGTGCAAGGTGGGCGGTGACTAATGCGCCCCAGTCACCGCCGTGGGCGGCAAACCTTTTATGTCCGAGTTCCTCGGTCATCAGCTTCACCCAGAGGTTGGCGACCCGGGCTACATCAACACCCGATTGAGTGAGGGGCGTTGATAAACCAAAACCCGGTAGAGATGGCACGTAAACGTTGAACGCATCTTCGGCCTTACCGCCGAATGACTCGGGGTCTGACAGGGGTTCGATCACATCCTTGAAGTCCCAGAAGGTCCAGGGCCAGCCATGGGTCAGTATGATTGGGGGAGCATCAGGATTCCTGGCCGGTGCATGCAGGTAATGCAGCTTGATACCGTCGATGATCGCTTCATAGTGATTCCAGCGATTCATCTCAGCTTCCTGTTTGTTCCAGTCCCATTCTTCTACCCAGTACTCAACCATTTCCTTTAGCCAGGACCCCGGCACGCCATATTGCCAGTCATCGTTACCTATCACCGGGGGCCAGCGGGTCTGTTTTAGTCTTGAATTCAGCTCATTCAAAGAGGCTTCCGACAGGGTTGCGCTGATTTTTTTGTGCATCACTTTGCTCCTCATTAACATCAGGGTAGATCAAATGAAGGTCCTGTAAAACAGCCCTGTGTTATCTTTAAGAAATTGAATACAAGAATTTAAAACAGGGATTGAAAGATGCAGGTGCTGAAAGGAAAAGTAGCAGTAGTGACGGGTGCCAGCAAAGGCATTGGCAAGGGCGTCGCAGAAGGTCTTGGAGAAGCAGGTTGTACAGTTTATCTCACCGGTAGAAGCACCAGCAGTGAATCACCACCAAGGGCACTTACCATCGAGGCAACCGCCGCTTCGGTTGAGGCATACGGTGGCACTGCGATTCCGGTAGCCCTCGATCACAATAATGATGACGAAGTACGAGCGCTGTTTGAACGGGTTGAAAAGGAGCAGGGAAGACTCGATATCCTGGTCAACAACGTTTACCAGATCCCCAACCCTCCGGCGATGGATAAAGGGTTCTGGGAACACCCTATCTCTGTGTGGGATGACCAGTGCGGTGTAGGCCTGCGAGGTTACTACGTCGCTTCTGTTCTGGGAGCGCCGATGATGGTCCGTCAGGGGAGTGGCCTTATCGTCAATATTTCGTCACGTGGAGGACGCGAGTATGTGTTCAGTGCCAGTTATGGTGTGGGTAAAGCAGGGGTAGATCGGATGGCACAGGATTTTGCCGTCGAACTTAAAGATTATGGCGTTACCGCCGTTTCGCTGTCACCCGCAAAGGTGAAGACGGAATTTATCCTGGAGATGATCGAGCAAGGGAAAATGCAAATGGATCCAGAGGTGGCACAGTCGGTACGATTTTCCGGACGCACGATAGCAGCACTCGCCAGTGACCCAAACGTCCTGGAAAGAAGTGGTGGAATCTACACCGTAACCGAAGTTGCCAACGCTTACGGTGTCATTGATCCGGATAAAGAGTAGCGGGATTAAAAACCCCGCAGGCTTTTATAGCGCGACTACGTTCTCTGCCTGGGGTCCTTTTTGACCCTGCGTGATCGTGAACTCTACTTTTTGACCTTCGGCCAGCGTTTTGAACCCATCGCCTGTGATAGCGCTGAAGTGAACAAATACGTCAGGGCCTGACTCCTGGGCGATAAAACCGAACCCTTTTGATTCGTTAAACCATTTTACGGTGCCAGTCGTTGTTGACATGTTTTCTTCCTAATTTCTTTACAAGTTCATGCTACTAGGTAGCGATTAGCAGAAATGTATTACTTATACTTATGGAATCAGGAAGTAAAAAACTTCTTTGCCGTACATAAATAAAAGAGTTACTTTCTCGCGAAATGGAGTATACGCAGCTTTCATGGTATGTCACAAGGCACAATGGCAATGAATAATCTCATTGATTCCGGGCCGTGTCCCTGTGAATCAGGCCGAAGTTACGCGAAATGTTGCAGCGCACTACACGCCGGTCATGCTCTTGCGGAAACTGCGTTACAACTGATGAGGTCCAGATACAGCGCTTTCGCGCTTGGATATGCGGCTTATCTTGCCAGTTCGTGGCACCCTGATACCAGGCCCCAAAGTCTCACTATTGATGCAGGCCAGCGATGGATAGGCTTGAAGATAAAGTCCATATCCCGTGGTGGTCCCGATGATACTGAAGGGTCCGTCGAATTCATTGCCCGCTATAAGATTCAGGGTAAAGCCCACCGCCTGCAGGAGAACAGTCGGTTCCGCAGACTAGATGGGCGATGGTATTACCTTGACGGCGAGCAGCCTGACTAGCCGTTCAGTACCAATGTCATTCTACCGGTACAAAGGTCATTTTACTGGTACAAAGGTCATGGAAATGGAATTGACACAGTGGCGAATATTCTTCGCGGTCAATCCTTCGCCTTCGAACACATGGCCAAGATGGCCGTCGCAATGCGCGCACAGGATCTCGACACGATGGCCGTCGGCGTCGGCCTCCCGTTTAACGGCGCCCTCGATCTCATCGTCAAATGCCGGCCAGCCGCAGTTCGAGTGAAATTTGTGTTCGGAGCGATACAGGGGCGTATTGCACTGTTTGCAGGCGTAATGGCCGCCGACTTCGAAGTGTTCAGTCAGCGGACCGGTGAACGGCATTTCGGTGCCTTTGTGAAGCAGGACTTGCTGTTCTTCTGCGGTTAGGTCGTTGTAATCGGACATATGTTTCGTTTGATAGTGATGTGTGGAGTGGTTTTACCAGTGTTGGATAAGGCCCTGCAAGTTGAAAATGGATTGTGCTAGTCTCTGATTCGCCAAATTTAAGGAAAGAGTCATGTTCAGAAAACTGATACCGGTCGCATTGTTGCTTCTGGCGGGTTGTTCCGAAACCGAGGAAACATCGCAGTCACAAGTGGCGCAGGAGCCGCTATCACAGGAAATGCAGGCGGATGGTCAGCAGGAAGCAGCTGCGGCGCTCGGACTTTCTGAACAAGAGCTTTCTACCCAGGAACTTTCTATTAAAGACCCTGGACAGGCTTACTTGTATATTAATTCACAGAAACCTGGTGTAAGAGTAATGGAGTCAGGATTACAGTTTGAAATCCTTGAGTCCGGCGAAGGCCGCTCACCGTCAGCCACCTCAAATGTCTTAACGCACTACCATGGCACCTTCGTTAATGGCGACGTGTTTGATAGCTCCGTGGACCGAGGGACGCCCGCCGGATTTCCAGTGAACCGCGTCATCGCAGGCTGGACTGAAGCTTTGCAAATGATGAAGGAAGGCGACAAATGGCGATTGGTTTTGCCCCCCGAAATTGCATATGGTGAAAGAGGTGCCGCCGGTGGACTTATTCCGCCTAATACCGTCCTTGTGTTTGAAGTAGAACTGATAGAGGTAACGGACTAGATACCCATGGGCACACTAGATGACTTCAGAGATGAAACCAGGACCTGGCTTGAACAAAACTGTCCCGATGGTGCTAAAGGTTCAGGTCAGATTCCAATCGGTAGTAAATCCATAGAACTGGAACCTGATGTCCGAGCCTGGCTGGATCTTATGGCGGGAAAGGGCTGGACGGTACCCACCTGGCCGGTCGAATATGGTGGCGCTGCTTTGAACAATGAAGAGTACAAGATCCTCATTGAAGAACTCAAACGGGTTGGCGCGCGAACTCCCCTGACAGGCCGGGGTGTTAACTATATAGGCCCTACTATCCTTGAGTTCGGGACGGATGAACAGAAAGCAAGGTGGCTGCCGATATGCGCTCGAGGTGATGGTGCGTGGGCGATGGGATATTCGGAGCCGGGCGCTGGTTCAGATCTGGCGAGCCTCTCGACCAAAGCGGTGAAAGAAGGCGACAACTACATTATCAATGGGCGGAAGACCTGGACCAGCGACGCGACATATTGTGATTATATTTTTGTTCTCGTTCGCACATCACCGGATAAACCCAAACATGAGGGTATCAGCCTGGTGCTGGTGGACATGCATCAGGCAGGCGTCGCTGTAAACCCGATTGCGTTGATTTCCGGCGCGTCGCCTTTTTGTGAAACGCTGTTTGAAGATGCGATTGTGCCCGTCACTGACCTGATTGGTGGCGTGGATCGCGGCTGGACCGTCGGGAAGCGTTTATTGCAATTCGAACGATCAACCCATGCCGGTATCAATATTTCAGGCTCACAGGGCGGCAGGACCGAAGAAAGTCAGCTGCCGCAACTGGTTGCGCACTATGCGGAGCTAGAGGATGGAAAAATTGCGGATGCGTCGCTAAGAACCTGGCTTACTCAGCATGAAATGAACACCCATGCGCAACAGATTACGCAGCGTCGCGCGATAGCGGAAATGCAAAGTCGGGCGCCAGGATTTACCTCGTCTGCGGTCAAGTTGACCAACGCGCTTAACATCCAGGATGGTGATGAGTTGCTAATGACAGCCATGGGTAACAGTGCCTATCACTGGGATACTGAAGGCGGGGCTTCAGAAGATGAGGTTGCAGCGGTCAAAAAATGGCTCTATCAGAAGTCGCTGACAATCGCCGGTGGCACCAAGGAAGTTCAACTGAACATCATTGCCAAACGGGTTCTTGGTTTACCTGACTGAAGGCGTGCCTGCGCTAACCTGGCAGGTTTTGTCTGTTAAGCTGTCCTTACCAAAGTCAATAACGAGGGTTTTCTAATGGATCTTGGACTTGTACATATGCCGTTGTATGCGGCGCTCACGACAGCGTTTCTAACCGTGATGCAGGTAGTGTTGATGTTCAGAGTGATTGGTATGCGGGGCCAGGCAGAAGTGCTGATTGGCACGGATGGCAATGAGGCGCTGGAGCTGAGACAGCGCGTGCATGGTAACTTCATCGAAAACGTACCCACTTTCCTTATTGGGCTGGCGCTCATCGAACTGATAGTGGGTAGCACGCTCTGGGTGGCAGCCCTGGCCGGTGTTTTTGTGGTTTCTCGTATTGCCCATGCGGTAGGTCTTGGCATGAGTTCCGGCGTCACGCCCGGGCGGCTTGTTGGAACGCTGGGAACAATGATCTCCATGGTCGTAGCAGCCGGGTATCTCACTTATCTGGTTGTCGATAAGCTCTAGATTCCACAAAAGTAATACCAGGATTACGTAGATGAGAATTGCACTTATCGCCGCGGCCATCCTGGCATTGCTGATTACGGGGTATGTCGCCTATGTGACAATGATAGGGAATCCCGCGGTCGTCGCAGACCTTAAAGAACATCCGATGGGTGAACGCGCAGAGCGCGCGATGCTCCTGACTTTTCCTGACGGAAAAACAATCCCTGTTAACTACCTCCGTGAAGGCAACCGGGTCTATGCCGGGGCCGACGGTTCATGGTGGCAAGCATTTGATGGGGACGGCGCGGTGGTTAGTCTGCTGGTTCAGGGTGAGATGCTGGAAGGTCACGCGACCGTTGAACTTGAAGACCAGGCGTTTATCGACGATGTGTTTTCAAGGCTCAGGCCCACGGCCCCGGAATGGCTACCCGATTGGGCGAACGGAAAACTTGTCATCATCGAACTGAAGGTCGCGGCGGACTAAACTGACAGGCCGCTCAATTGATTCTGCCCGCAATTTCCGCAGTAATCTCATATGAGCGTAGTCGTGCCGTGTGATCGAAAATTGAGGACACGATGATGAGCTCGTCAGCTGCCGTCTCCTTAAGAAACTTCCCAACCTGTTCTTCAACCATGTCCGCAGTACCCACGGCAGCACATCTCGCCATTTGATTTAGCATTTGTTGTTCCGCCGCCGACAGCGTGGCTTCATAGTCTTTGATGGGTGGCGGCAATTTACCCGGAGCACCTTTTCTAAGATTAACGAAAGACTGCAATGATGAGGAGCGGAGTAGATCTGCTTCCTCTGCACTGTCGGCCGCGCAAATGTTGTAACCGAGCATGACATGTGGTTTTTCAAGTTGTTCCGAGGGCTTGAAGTTATCTCGGTAGATCTCTATTGCCTGGTCCATCGCCGCAGGCGCGAAATGCGAGGCGAATGCAAAAGGTAATCCCAGCATTGCGGCAAGCTGGGCGCCGAAAAGGCTCGAACCCAGTATCCAGAGTGGCACATTGGTGCCGGCACCCGGTGTGGCGACAACCTTCTGGCCAGCTTCCGGTTCTTTTAGAAAGTGCTGGAGCTCTACAACGTCCCTTGGGAAGTCGCCTACCTCCTGGGATAGTGATCGCCTGAGCGCCTGCATGGTCAGTTGGTCAGTACCCGGTGCACGCCCAAGTCCAAGATCAATTCGATCCGGATAAAGCGAGGCGAGGGTGCCGAATTGTTCCGCAATCATCAATGGTGCGTGGTTGGGTAACATAATGCCCCCAGAGCCAATCCGAATCGTTGAAGTGCCTCCCGCGATGTAGCCCACCACCACGGATGTTGCCGCCGAGGCTATGCCTGGAATGTTGTGGTGTTCGGCTACCCAGTAACGGTTGAATCCCCATTTTTCGACGTGTTGGGCCAGATCGAGTGCGTTATGGAGTGCCTCTCTGGTATTACTGCCTTCACAGACGGGTGCAAGATCGAGAACAGAAAAGAGTGTCATGTTTTAGTCGACTGTAGGAAAGCGCACTATTCTAAACTTGCACCGCCGCTGTGTCTCGTACAGATCAGTTCCGGCTAACGATTATCAGAAGTTCTCCAGCTTGTCTTTTGATTCGTTAGACGCAGAACCATATATTCCTTTACTCATCAGTGAGGTTTCAAGCGTTCTTCTGTGTTGGTAAACCTCGGCCCTGATTTCGTGGATAGCGATTTCATCGGGAGCGGCCTGGGCGGCCAGTTCTACGAGGTGGCAGGCGAGCCGTGGGTCTGAATCCATAAGCTGATGGCCGCGTTCAGCGAGTTTGATAGCGCCTCCTGCCAGTGTGGCCAGTTCGCCGGCCAGCATTGAGTCCGGGGCCGGCTTCAGGTTTGCGGGGTTGCCGTCGTACCAGCCTCCATACATTCTCCAGATATTGCGTACGACAAATTCCGGTTCGTCATAGACAGGTTTCAGGTAAGGCTTTTCAAGGATAGATGGATCAATTTTCACTTCGTGAACAATGTCGTTCAGTCTTGCTCCCTCGTTCATTCGGAGAATTGTTTCCTTGACCAGGAACTCCAGTGACTCGGCAACATCTGTCAGCACTGTTTTGATTCTCGCAGCACCGGCAATCGGCAAGCCGTGGGCTGGCATAAACAGTTCTGCACCCTGGTTCGCCATCTCACGCATCGCCGCAGCCCATTCAACGGGATATCGCTGTACCTTCTGGGGATTACCTGCATTGGGAAAACACCAGATAAAGAAGTCACCAGCACATATCGCCTTGTGCTCGGGTATCCAGGCCCAGGTGTGGTCATCGGTTTCACCTTTGGCGTGCTTTAGCTCGATCTTGAGCCCGCCAATATTCAGATCCAGTGATTGCTCGTAGGTCAGGTCAGGTTTGGGTGAGCTTATGGGAAGAAAATTGTCTCCATCCTGTATCTGGTAACCACGGCGCGAAAACTGCCCGAACTGGCGTTGGTTAATCACCCTGTTGTATCCGTTGGTGAAATTGTATCGGTCAAACCGTTTGGGTACGTTTACATGCCCAATGATCCGGGGCCGGGCATGTTTATTTTGTTCTGCGTCCTGAAGAAAGGCACCGCAGCCTCCGACATGATCAACATGTCCATGTGTATACACCAATGAATTGAAAGGGGCCTTGCGCCATTTCCTGATCGCACCCACGACACGCTCGCCACCCTGTGGGCCGGAGGTGTCAAACGCAACAAGACCATCATCGGTCTCAAACACCACGCAATGTGAGAAGGCTTCCACCAGCGCGACCTTGTCGGTTATAGCGGATAGCTCGAAGTTAATTCGATTCATCGGGCCGACATCTTCGGTTGTCTGGGTCCCGTCTATCACAGCTGATGAAAGCGCCAGTAGATCCGTCATCGTAGAGCCTCTTTAGTTGGATTCAGAGAGCATTTTTTGAACCAGGTCGTAACAGTCATGATCGTCCATCGCCTGCCACATATACTGTAAGCCCTGACCCCATAGGGCCTTCATCCTTTCGCCCTCGGGTGTCTCAAACGATGGCAATGTAGCTGCCCCGAGTGTCGTCAGTGCCATCCACCATAGAATAAACCCAAGACGGTAGTCTTCAACCAGCATTTCATAGGTATAGGCCGCCGCCTCGGGAGAATGCTCAACCAGTCGCTGGTGATATTGCTTAAGGAAATCGAGATCTTTTCTTCGCAGCTCAGGTGCAAGAGAGTGTTGCCATGACTGGGTAAACTCCGGCCCAACTGGGCCGGGCCCTATCAGTTGCCAGTCGATATAGGTCAAATCACCGGTTTCCGCTGGCTGTCCTTTCGTTCGAAACAGGTTGTCTGCTCGCAGATCATTGTGGACCAGGGTCCAGGGTCTTTCTGTGAAGGTTGTATAGATGTTGTCCAGCACCTGTTGTGCATTGCCATCACAGATGAGCTTGGCCAGGGGTTCTACCGATGACCAACTATCCTGGAATGGACTTTGGCCAAAACTTTTCTCCCAGAGGGTAACGAAAGTTTCGATATGATCCGGACAGGTTAAGGCCGCGTCATGCAGGGTAAATTCGTAGCGGTCCCCCTGGTGTCGAAGCCATTCCAGCTTAAGAGTGTCGGACTCCCAAAATTTTGCGTGAAATTCGGCCACCTCCAGGTTGATCTTTCTTAGATAGGCCTCGTCCGGTGGATCGTTGACCTGGTCGAATACATCGGAGTGGGTGCCCAGGTCTTCCATGACAATGGAGAAGAATTCACAGCCGTCGGAACCATCATCCAGAACGCTGTAGATGATTGGCGTACGAAGGGGCACTTCATCAACAAGCTCTTTAAAGAAACGAACTTCCCGCACATAGACTCTGTTGCTGACGGCAACTGCGCGTTGGTCTTCCTTTGCGTTTGTGATTTTTAAAACGACTGATGTTGGAAGCTTCGAACTATCGGCGTACCTGATACTGTGGATCTTGAATGCATCAGAGAGAACGCCTCCTTCAAGAAACGTGACGTCGAATCCAGTGATTTCGCCTCCCAGGATTTCTGATAACCATGAATTTGTAACGTCGGTAATACTCTTGGGTATTGCTGTAGGCATACACTTCTCCCGGAGTTCAAGATCTCAGTGAAGCAGATAAACAAAGCTGTGCCAAGGGTCGGCGGCCAAGATTGCGTATCGAGCGTAAAGCTGATCGAATAGCGCGACTGGAATACTGGATACGGATTTTCCCATGGTTAAACTACTTTTAGTGGTGACCTTTCTCGCACTGGCCGGTTGTGAATCAGAGACCGATATCAGCAGTCCTGCAGCGTCAGTGAGCGCCACATCTTCAATTGCTGATGTAAGAACTGACGCGAGTATTGAGTGGTTCGACGGCACGATTGAAGAGGCGTTCAAGATAGCCGATGGCGAAGCCAGACCATTGTTCCTCTATTGGGGCGCTGTATGGTGCCCGCCATGCCAGGAAATCAAACATACGGTATTCAAGTCCCAGGAATTTATTCAGCTGACGCGACTCTTTGTGCCGGTCTACCTTGATGGCGACACCGATGAGGCGCAGGCCTGGGGTGAGAAGTTTGGCGTGATGGGTTATCCAACAATGATCGTCTTCAACCCCTCCGGAGAAGAGATCACCCGTATCCCTGGAGGAATCGATATCTCCCGGTACAACACCGTGCTTGAACTCAGCCTTCACCGGATGAGGTCGACCGCAGATCTTGTGCAGGTTGCGCTGGAAGATGCCACGCAACTATCAGCTGATGAGTTTTACCAGCTGGCATACTACTCCTGGTTTCAAGACGCCGCTGCGGTGCCGGAGAGCGCTGATAGGGCAAAACTGTTTCTTGGTCTTTCGACCAGCGCGCCTGAGGGTGAACTGAGCAATCGGTTTTACATGAACTATTTGCTTACTCTTGTTGAAGAGAATGAGGCCGAGGAGTCGGGTAAGGAAACATTGGATGCCGAGACCATAGCAGCGGACGCGTCCATCACAGACCCCATGATCACCGAGCGCCTGAAAACAATCCTGTCGTCAAGTTCATTGACTCTGGCTTCATGGGATTCGCTTGCCTACTACATGGAAGAGATTCTGGCATTGAAGGCCATTACAGATGTGGATAAGGGCAGCCTTGCAAGGCTCTGGGAGGATAGTCTTTTTGAGCTCCGATTTGATGAATCGCTGTCAAGGGCTGAGAAGTTAGCGGGTTGGTTGCCGAAACTGCAGCTGGCGACGGCCGATGGCCAGCCGCTTTCTGGGGATTTGCAAAAATTGTTGAGAGCAGAGATGGCGTCGGTCGATGAAGCAACGATAGATAGTTTTGAACGGCAAAGTGTGATCAACCAGATGAGCTATATCTATCGGGAAGCAGGTCTGGTCGGTGATGCAAAAGACCTGTTGTTGGCGGAACTGGAAAAATCCGCATCACCTTACTACTTCATGAGCTCGCTGGGTTCGCTTGCTGAAAAAGGTGACAACTTTGATGAGGCATTAAGCTGGAGAAAACAGGCTTATGAGAATTCAGTTGGTGAAGCCACCAGGTTTCAATGGGGCGCGAACTACGTTTTGGCCATGATCCGAATGGCTCCGGAGGACCAGGAGGCAATAGAAGTGCAGTCCAGCGCGCTCTTGCTTGAGTTCCATCAGTCAGCGGAACTTTTTGTGGGGCGAAATTTTAGAACCCTGAAACGTCTGAATGAGAATCTGCTAGCCTGGCAGGAAGCACGGAATCAGGACGGGCTGGTATTCGAATCAGAAGTCGAAAAGTTATGCGATGACCAGAAAGAAGACAGCCTGCAATATCAGAACTGTCGGTCCCTGTTTGTTGAAGACGATGTAGAAGAAATAAAGGTGGCGCTGTCGTCATGAGTAGCGCATGAAGACCCTGACGAATGAAGAGTACCTCGAGATGCGTGCCGGCGCTGATGTAACCGCCGCTGACGAGTATGGTGATAAGGTTCTGCTGCTTAAGGATGGCACCTACCTTAAGTTGTTTCGTGTTAAACGGCTTTTCACCTCCGCGCGACTGTTCCCTTATTGGCGGCGCTTCGAGAAAAACGCGCAAGCGCTACATAGGCTAGGTGTGCCGACGCTTAACGTTATTGAATCAATCCGGTTGCCGGGGCTCGATAGGACCGCGGTGCATTATGAGCCCCTGCCGGGCAGCACGTTACGTGAGCTCCCTGATTTTGATGCCGGTTTTGTCGCCAGAATTGGCGCGTTTATCAAAGGATTACACGACAAGGGTGTCTACCTTCGATCCCTGCATTTGGGGAATGTCGTGCTCACGCCTGAGGGTGAGCTTGGATTAATCGATATCGCGGATATGAAGGTTTACAGGGGATCGCTTCGAAAGGGTCTGCGGCTTCGAAACCTCTACCATCTATGGCGGTACGAGCAGGACAGGCGAGCCATCGCTCCCCACCATAAGGAATTCGTTAGCTCCTTCGATCCTGGCTATCGTGAAGAAGCATCCAGGATGTTCCAGCCGGAATAAGGTTTGTTCGCTATCCCCGTTGTCTGATTTAATGTTCCCTTCCGGCAGGTGGACATACCTTCGCGTAGACATAACTCCAGGGGAGAATCAGATGTTTAAGACTTATCCGCTTTTTCAGCACGCCTATCTTGTGAATGACGTTCGAGAGGCCTGTGGCCGTTGGCATTCATTGTTCGGCGCAGGTCCATTTATTGTTACTGATCATCACAGGACCGACACGTTCACCTACCGTGGTACGGACGTTGAGGCAGATGTGTCGTATGCGTTTGGTTACCTTGGAGACGTGATGATTCAGTTTATCCAGCAGCACGACAACCAGCCGTCTATCTATCGTGATATGTATGCCCAGGGGGAAGAGGGGTTTCATCACGTCGCGTATCTTGTCAGTGACTGGGAGGCGGCGAAATCGCGATTGGAAGGTATGGGTTTTGAATGCGCCTGTGAGCTGTTCGCAAGCAATGTCAGTGCTGCTTACTATGACACAAGAGAAGTGACCGGCGGCTTCACCGAGATCCACATGGACCCGCCCCATATTATTTCTGCCTTCGCTAACTGGAAACACGCACATATCACAATGGAGGAAGGCGATGGCCCGATTATGGACAGGCCCCCTATTACCTGATGAAGAGATGACATAATGAACAGACTGGATGAAAAAGTAGCCGTTGTAACGGGTGGCGCCAGCGGAATGGGGCTATCAACCGTGCTTCGTTTCCTTGAAGAAGGTGCGCTCGTCGTGATTGCAGATTTCAATGAAACAACCGGTACCGCCGCCGTCGACGAGGCGACCCGCCTGGGATATGGCTCAAGGGTGAGCTTCATTAAGACCGACGTCGCTTTAGAAGCTGATGTTGAGGCCATGTTGGATGAGGCGGTGAGCCGATTTGGGCGTCTTGACGTGTTGTTCAACAATGCAGGCGTTGGCGGGGCGATTGGACCATTGACTGAAACGACGACAGAAGACTGGGACTACACGTTCGATGTGTTGGCCAAGGGGGTTTTCCTCGGTCTTAAACATGGAGCGCGCCATATGCAGGCCCAGGGGCAGGGCGGTTCGATCATCAATACGGCCTCTATCGCGGGCCTGAGTGGCGATGCGGGTCCGCTGGTCTATTCGGCGGCGAAAGCAGCGGTCATTAGTATGTCGAAAGCAGCGGCGGTTGAACTCGCCGAGGATCGCATCAGGGTTAACGCTATTTGCCCCGGGTTTATTGCTACGCCGCTGGCTGATGGTGGAAAGCCGGAAGCGACTAAGAAGTCTTTTATGAAGTCCCAGCCCTGGCCGGACTACGGCAGGGGCGAGCATATCGCCGGAGCAGCATTATTTCTGGCGTCCAGTGATGCCGAGTTTGTCACCGGGGAGTACCTTGTGGTCGATGGCGGTTTAACCGCTGCGGGTCCTGAGCTCAGTCGAAAATTTCCAAAAATATCCGCGAGTAAATCCAGCGTGTCCGGCATCACCAAAGGGTCGACGGGTGAGCCGCCTGAGATCCGGCGGCTGGATGGTTAAGTCAATTTTGTGTGCGGCGCTGCAACGTTCCGCACCCAGGCTTTTTGGTCAGGCGGCCGAGTGTGCTCGTTAGCAGCTGTTAATCAGGGTATTTTTCGTCAATTGTGTAATACAAGTATTGACCTTTAAATTGAAAGGCATATGATACCCGCCACCCAAAGAACCGAAATAGTGTAAAAAAGTTTAATGAAAAATTTCTTATTCAACATGTGTCAACCGATCGCGTATAGCGCTACGCCCACGGGAGACGTACGCCTGTCGTATGTTGCAAGTGCACATTTTGAGAAAAATGGTACCGATATTCCCATAACCTGACGAACACATAACAAATTCGGAAGGTTGAAGATTTAAGGCCTTCCGGAGAAAAATTAAAACCCCGGTAGTCTTTTAGATAAGCACCGGGGTTTTTTTTTACCCCGACACAACTGGAGGGGAGAGCGATGTTTGACTTAACGGTATTCGCGAATCCGGCAAGACTAAAAAGAGAGTTTCTGGATACGACCGAGGTGGCGGAGCAGGCAGTGCCCGTTGAACTGGCGCATGAATTCGAGCAGTTGAAGGAAGAAGCCCCTGACATCCTGATGACGGGTCGTTTCTGGTGGGATTTTGTCCGCACCTATCGGAATCATATTGCTCAACTGGTGGCAGGGCGGGCGGTGATGACAGTGCTGCTGCTGATGGCTGTGCTGGCGAGCCAGAAAATTCTTGATGAAACCAATACGCTAACGGCAGCCGTGTGGTTGCTGGTGTTCTACGCCGCGATCCAGTTGGTCATGAAGGTCGTTAATGCCTGGGCAGCGTTACTGCAAAGCCAGCTGCTTGTCTGTACGAGGACATATGTCACCTTGAGGATGAATGCCAAATTGCTCCGAATGGGCCAGCTGGCCTCCCAGGAATTTTCTACCGGTAACCTTAAAACACTGGTTTCCTCGGACATTTACCGTATCGGTGATTTCTTCCATGCGGTTTCCAGAAACGGTGTGCCCTGTCTGCTGGCGCTGATTATTCTGGGTCCGGTAATTGTTTACTCGATGGGGATTCCCGGATTATTGGCGATGGTCGTCGGGTTCGGTGCTATGCCGCTGGCGTTTGTATTTGGTCGCTATGTCCATAAGAAGGAAAAGAGCATCAAAGCTGAAGAGGACACACTGTCGACCATGATCGGTGAATGGGTGACAAATGTTCGATTGCTCCGATTCCTGGGCTGGGAGCCGTTGATGCGCACAAGGGTTGCCGGACATATCCGGAAGCTGGTGATAGAGGCGACCAAACAGCATGGCGCTAACCTGGTGAACTTTGGGATCAGCGTGACCTGGTGGCTGTTGCCGATCATTGTATTGATCTGGGCGAATGAAGCGTTGGATGGCAATGATGATGTCGTTGTCCTGTTCGGGAGCATCTGGATGTTGAATCACATCACGTTATACATCCGATGGTTGCCTAACATCTTCATTGATTATGCGTCAGCCGCGGCCTGTGTTGATCGACTGGAGAAACTTTTTACGCATAAGGACATCACCGATGACCTTATGCCGGACTGGCATCAGTCTGTTAAGGATGCGATGCCAGTACGTATGCACCTGAACAACGTTTCATTTCAGTATGGCGCTGCTGAACCCGTGGTTAACAACGTGTATCTCACGTTGGATCTCACCGAAGCAGTCAGTTTGATCGGGCAGGTGGGTAGTGGGAAGTCGACACTGCTGAAGCTGATTTGCGCCGAGCTGAAACCCACCTCTGGCACTATCCAGGTGGAATTCGACAATGGCGTGATTGCGGACCTGTGGCATGCAAATGTCTATCGCGCCTGCAGGAACAATGTGGCCTACATGCCGCAGGAGGCCTATCTGTCGAACACCAGTTTTTCGATCAATGTATCACTGGACTCGTCAACAGATGACGCTGATGTCATGCGCGCCATCCAGATGGCAGAGCTTGAAGCTGACCTCGGGGCCTGGGATAGCGGGCTTGGGGAAGAAGTCGGTGAAACCGGTGTAAACCTGTCCGGTGGTCAAAAGCAGCGTGTGAACCTCGCCCGGGCGTTGCATTCGGGCCGTGGATACCTGGTGCTGGACGACCCGCTTAGTGCTGTCGATACGGATACCGAGGCAAGGCTAATGGTGAATTTACTTGATAACACGACGGGCTTTTTTCTGGCGAGTCACAGACTAACTGAGCTTCGCTTGACCGATCGTTTGCTGGTGCTGGAACGGGGCCGGGTCATTGAAGACGGCGCACCGGTCACGTTAATGAGCGACCCAGAATCAGAATTCAGCCAACACCTGAATTCAGGTGATTTTGGCCTGGAGGAGTAAGAAATGAATCATCAAAACTTTGTGACGGAGGAGGAAGTCTCCGCGCAGCAGAACAATATTAAGACCCTGGTGAGGTTTGCGGGGTCTCTGTCCCTGCTTCATAAGCTCATGGTGCCGACCGTGCTCGTCATGTTTTTTGCGGCCGCGATTCCACCTTATTTTTTATGGCTGATAGGGGAGCTGGTCAGTTGTGCCAGCGGTTCAGCATGTCAGGTTACCCACGAGGTGATGGGTTGGGAGCTTGTAGTGCCAGCGACCAAATCGACTCTCGTTGTGCTGGTGCTGCTCGCCATGTTTTGCAGGATCAGTGCATGGATGTTGTTTGAATTGTCAGGGCAATGGTCTACCCAGAAACTACATGCGGACATGATGCAGTCAGTGTCCGGCGTCAGGACAACCTTTTTTGACGAGAACCCCTCGGGTCGACTGATCAACAGGTTGCTGGGCGATTACGGAATGTTGCGACTCGAAGGCGTGATGTCATATGGCGATACAGCGAACGGATTGATGGAGGTCCTGTGTGTGGGTGCGCTTATCATGGTGGCCAGCCCGATTGCAGGCTTACTTATTCTTCCGGCAATGGTGTCGTACATTGCCCTGCAGGCCCAACTTGCACCCATGATGAGTCACGCAAGGGAGCTCAGAGCCGTCAGGATCGGTGAGATGCTGCACCGTGAAACCGACCTCATTGAGGGGCGAACGATCTTCACCCTGTACAACAAACAGGAAAATCTGCTGCAGAGGATTCACAAATCCTTTGGCGACTCCATGAACATCCAGTTGTTCTATGCGCGGCTAATGGCCTGGGGCATGCTCTGGATGGGTCTGATTTCCGCAGTCTATGCGGTGGTGGTTTATGGGTTCCTTGTTTATGGGCTTCATTCAGGGCTAATTACTACAACTCTGGCAGCCATTGTGATCACCGCAGTCTTTAACCTGAACAGCCTGTTCTTCAATCTTGCCTGGGACATGTCGTTCCTGGGTGAAACGGCGTCCCACGCGCGGCGAGCCTTTTTTATGATTGACCTGCCGGTAGAGACCAGTGAGGAGAGTACATGCAAGGTAAAAGCGGCGAAGCCTATCGTAGCTGGTGCGACCCTGTCGGGAGATATCGTGTTCGATCACTACTCGATGTCCTACCGGCCAGATACTCCGATGATTCTGGACAGGTTGTCGGTAACGATACCCGCGGGAAGAAAAGTCGGCATCGTAGGCAGGACCGGTGCCGGTAAATCCTCCCTGATGCAGGCACTGTTTCGAATGGTGTATCACCAGGGAGGTGATGTTCAAATCGGCGGAGAATCCATTTTTGGTCTGGATGTTAACGTCCTGCGAGGCCATTTTGGCGTTGTCCCGCAGGACCCTTACCTCTTTATGGGAGACATACGGTTTAACCTTAAGGGTGATCTGGATGTGACCGACGAGGAGATGAAGTCAGTGCTTAAAACGGTTGGCCTCGACGTCGACCTGGATGCACATGTGCTGGAAGGAGGGAAAGACTATAGCGTTGGAGAGCGACAGTTACTTTGTATTGCGCGTCTTATTCTTCTGGACAAGAACTACATCCTGATGGATGAGCCGACCAGCGCGCTCGATCGGAAAACCGATGAAATGATCCAGCGACTGATGCGGACGGTGCTGGCTGATAAAACAGTCATTACCATCGCCCACCGGTTAGAAAGCCTGGAGCGCTACGACCAGATCATCGAGATGAGTAATGGAAAACTTCTGAGGCAAGGCAAACCCTCCGAAATCATCTCAAACATCCAGGACCAGTTCGTCGCCTAAACCTTTTAAAGGGGACGGAGGAGATCAAGGGGGACGGAGGAGATTAGTGATTAGTGCAATCTCCTCCGTCCCCTTAAAATTGTTGCAGGAGTGTTTCTATCCGGTGTTCAGCGTAAAGCCTTCGTAGTTGTTGGCTGCGACCTTGTCACAGGTTTCAAAGTACAGGGGAATTCCGCCTACAAAGGGCATAAAGACTCTGGGTTTCCCCGGCACATTGGCGCCCAGGTACCAGGAATTGCACATCGGCATCAGTGTCATATTGGCGAATTCGTTGCCCTGGTTTACCCAGGCATCCTCGGCATCCAGGTTTGCTTCGATGCTGGCAACTTGCCCGTCACGCATATAGCCGAGGCAATCCATAATCCAGTTCACATGCTGCTCAATGGTCAGAATCATGTTTGAAAGGACGGAAGGGCTGCCCGGTCCCGAGATGGTGAACAGGTTCGGAAAGCCATAGGTTGAGAGGCCGAGATAAGTCCGGGGTCCGGCTTCCCATTTTTCCTGTAGTGTCAGTCCGTCTTTCCCCCTGATGTCGATCTTGAGTAGCGTCCCGGTCATGGCATCAAAGCCTGTCGCGAAGATGATGTCATCAAACTCGTACTCAGTGTTGTTAGTGACAATGCCCTTGTCTGTGAGCCGGTCAACTGGATGTTCGCTCACATCAACAAGAGATACATTGTCACGGTTGTAGGTGGCGTAGTAGTTAGTGTCGACACATAGCCGTTTGCAGCCAACAATTCCGTTGGGGCAGAGCAACTCTGCCACTTCGGGGTCATCAACCATGCCACGAATCTTTTCGCGGATGAATTCCGCGGCAATGTTGTTCGCCTCGACGCTCAGTCCAAGGTCAGCAAAGGCGCCAGTGAAGCCCAGGCCGCCAAGTGCCCATCGTTCTTCAAGACGATTCTGGATTGTCTCGTCATCTGCATCCCAGATCGAATCTTCATGCTTCGGTCGCCGGGCGCCGAAACCTCCGTGCATCTGTCGGTTTTCTTCACGAAAAGCGCCGTAATCGCCCTTCACTTCTTCGACATAGTTGTCATCCAGGTCCTGGTTGTGTGCGGGCACTGAAAAGTTGGCGGTTCGCTGAAACACGGTCAGTTCTTTCGCCTGTTCAGCGATCAGCGGAATCGACTGAATGGAAGACGAGCCCGTACCGATGATCCCTACTCTTCGGCCGGTAAAGTCGACACCCTCATGGGGCCACTGTCCAGTGTGATAGGTGTTACCTTTAAAGTTGGCGATGCCTTCAAAATCAGGTTGATTGACCGAGGAGAGACAGCCGGTTGCCATGATGCAAAATCGGGTTCTGATTTCTTCGCCCTGGTCTGTGGTTACCAGCCAGGTGGCGGAACTTTCATCATAATGCGCTGATACAACGCGTGTGTTGAATGAAATATGTGGCCGTAGTTTGAAGTTGTCGGCTACGTGGTTAGCATACTTCAGGAGTTCCGGCTGAGTGGCGTATCGCTCGCTCCAGTTCCATTTTTGTTGCAGGTCCTCATCGAAGGAATAGGAGTATTCCATGCTTTCAACATCGCATCGCGCGCCCGGATATCGATTCCAGTACCAGGTGCCACCAACATTGTCCCCGGCTTCAAATACGCGGGCCGAAAATCCTGCTCCAAGCATCCTGTAGAGCGTGTACATGCCTGCGAAGCCTGCGCCGACGACGACGGCGTCGATTACCTTGTTGTTAGTCATGGGAACCCCGTTTCTGATTGGTCAGGATTATTGACCACATGAAAGCGCTTGTCAGGCATATAAATTCAGCCGATGGCGAATGATTTTCGACCCCGCTGCATCTGACCTGGTGTCATTGGTTATTTGGAAGTGTGTTGTGGTGTTACCAGTTGTTGACGATCAGCTAAATGGGATGATTCTCGCTACGGATGAGAATGAATGTTATTCAGCGCTCTGTGAATTCACGAATGCGCAGTTCGAGCGCCGGTTTTCCTCGCGCCTGGATCAGTTCTATCCGTTAATACTGTCCCATTGGCTGAATAATGAGATTCAGGCGGTTGTTGGATTTCGATCTGCGGAGAAGGGTCCCCTTTTTCTGGAGCACTACCTTACCCGGCCTGCGGAAGTGCTTCTCAATAGGGAGCGCAGGTCGATTGTTGAGATTGGAGGCTTTGCAGCGCTTAATCGGGCTGCGGCGCTGCCGTTAATGCGAGAAGCCGCTGACTCCCTGCATGATCTAGGTTTTACGACTGCTGTCTGTACAGCCAACGCGCCGATCAGGGGCTGTTTAAAGAAGTTAGGGATTCAATTCTCTGAGATTGGCGTTGCAAACCCTGAACTCATTGGCGAATCAGCCGATTCCTGGGGTCGTTATTACAGGTCTGCGCCGAGAGTGATCGCCGGTGATATAGCCACCGGGGTCAACGCCATGGACAGGTTATTTGGAGCTGTCGCCAGATGATCCAAATATTAGAAGATCACGCCAGAGTGCAGCCTGAAGTGATTGCCCTGACGGCGACGGGGATGTCGCTTACTTATGCTGAGCTCTATCAACGGGTAGTGGCTTTGGCGGAAGAAATGGCCGAACGTGACGTCCGTAGATTTGGAATCGGTATAGAGAACGGCCTTGACTGGGTTATTGCAGATTTGGCCGGAATGACGTGCGGCACTGGTATTGTTCCGGTTCCACACTATTTTTCACCGGGTCAGGTCGATTTCCTGCTCGATTCGGCGAACGTTGATTACCTTCTGTCTGATACCGAACCCAGTCCCACGCCCGGGCTGTTTAGATCTTCGATCAAACAAATTTCAGACACAAAGGCAGATAAAGAACCGGTAAAAATCACTTTTACCTCAGGCAGTACGGGTGCGCCCAAAGGCGTGGTGCTGCGCCATGACAAGTTGCTCACCATTGCTCGAAGCATTGTACAAATGATGGAGCAGTTGGATATCAGTAAGCACCTGTGTGTCTTACCTCTCGCGACGTTGCTGGAGAACATTGCGGGGGTATATGCACCCCTGACGAAGGGCATTGAAATTTGCCTCCCGAATGGTGAAGAGGTTGGCTTATCAGGAAGCTCCGGTCTGGACCCGACCCAATTTGCAGCTTGTATTAATCAATCCCGGCCGGAATCTATGATTCTGGTACCCCAGTTGTTGCTTGCGACCGTTACCCTGACGGAGCTTGGAATGATGAACCCCGAGCACCTCAAGATGGTTGCCGTCGGCGGTGGCAAGGTTGCGGATAACCTTATCGATAAAGCTTCTTCACTCAAGATTCCTGTTTACCAGGGTTATGGCCTATCTGAAGCGGGATCAGTCGTGACACTTAACCTTCCAGACAAGCAGAGGAAAGGCTCAGTAGGCAAAGCGCTGTCTCACGCCGATATTCGAGTCAGTGAGAAGGGTGAACTGGAGGTCGCAGGCGCACTGATGGAAGGTTACCTGGGTGAGCAAAGGACGGGCGACTGGTTGCAGACAGGAGACCTCGGCAGTATTGATGAAGACGGCTTTGTCTACGTGACCGGGCGTATCAAAAACACGTTTATTACTTCCTACGGTCGGAACGTTCATCCCGAGTGGGTCGAAGCAGAATTCTCACAGTTTCCTGCGGTGGGACAGTGCCTCTTCTATGGTGAAGCGCGGGATGAAAACCTGCTTCTGGTCTGGCCACGATTTCCGATAGATGCGGCGACACTCAAAGAGATGAAAAACAAGGTCAATGAGGGTCTGCCCGACTATGCGCAGATTCATCGCGTGATGACGATTGAACAACCCATTGGCGAAGAACTCATCACAGGCAATGGCCGGCTGAAGAGAAACGAAGTGATTAGCCGATATCAAACAGATATTGAAAATGAATACGAGCAGAAAATGGATATCGAAAAATCAGGAGTCGTACTAAATGTTTTATAAAGAATTGCTGGAACAAACCAACAGCGGGAAAGAATATCTTCTTTCTGCACCAATCATCGAAGATGTAATGCTCGGCCGATTTGACCTCAGCACCTACATAGCCTTTCTGAACCAGGCTTACCATCATGTAAAACACACCGTGCCGTTGCTGATGGCAGCTGGTTCCAGACTCTCCAGCGACCAGGAGCATCTGCAGCCTGCGATTTTGGAATACATAGAAGAAGAAGCGGGACATGAACATTGGATTCTGAACGATATGGAGGCCTGTGGTGTGGACAGGTCGCAGGCAGCGGTTCTGCCAGCGCCTTTCGAGTCAGAGCTCATGGTTTCCTACCTGTATGACACGGTGAACAGGAAAAACCCGCTTGGAATATTTGGGATGGTGCTGGTGCTTGAAGGAACCAGTGCCGGTTTAGCGACTGAGGTTGGCAAGATCGTCCAGAAACAGCTGGGGCTTACCAATGAGGCGATGTCATACCTGGAAAGCCACGGCACACTTGATCAGGAACACCTGAAGGGATTTGAGGTATTGATGGATCGAATCGAGGATCCGGATACTCAGAAGGCCATCATTCATACAGCCAGATCTGTCTATCGACTATATGGCGATGTTTATCGGGCGATACCGGCTCAGGCAGAGACCTGGCAGGAAGTTCTTGCCGCATGAGGATTGCCGGATGAACCTTGAGGAATCAAGAATATTGATCACTGGCGCGACTGGTGGCATAGGATCGGCTTTGACCGCGAAGCTTCGCGGTCAGGGTTGTGAATTGCTTTTGCACGGGAATTCCAGGCAGGGGATCTGTAACGAAAATTTTGTGCGAGCTGATTTAACAACACCTGAAGGCATCACTCGCCTTGTCGAGGCAGCAGTAAAGTTTAATGCGAATGTTTTGGTCAACAATTGTGGCGTTAATGATTTCGGTGCCTTTGAAGAAGTTGATATTGATCGAATCATTAACGTAAATGTGGTGGCCCCCATGAAGTTAACCCAGGCGCTTTTACCACATCTACGATTCCGTAAAGAGGCTGTCATCTACAACGTCGGCTCTACGTTTGGGCAAATTGGGTATCCGGGGTATGTCGCCTATTGTGCTTCCAAACACGCGATCAAAGGGTTCAGTGATGCACTTGCGCGAGAACTCGCGGACTCATCTGTTCGTGTTCAGTATCTTTCACCCCGGGCCGTTGGCACTGGCATGAATGGAGAAGCTGCCAGCGCGCTCAATGTGGAACTGGGCAATGCCGTCGATAAGCCATCAGAGGTCGCTGAAATCATTGCCAGACAAATATCAAATGGTGATTCACGGGTCCAGATTGGCTTCGTTGAATCTCTACAGGTCCGGCTGAATGTGCTTTCCCCGGGAATCATTGATTCTGCGCTGGCGAAGCAGCTTAGACAGATTAAAAAACACTTTTAGTACGTAACGGGAGATATTCCAATGAAACAGCTTTTGTCACTTTTTATTTTATTGTCAGTTTGCTCATCAGGGTACGCAGCAACCTCGGTCCCGCAGTTGCAAAATGGCTGGGCGGTAGCGAACTACGAATTACAGGACGATGAACAGGATCAGGCGTTTGAACAGTTGATAGAGAAAGCATCGAACGCAGTTGCGATGGAACCGAACAATGCAGAACTGCTGATCTGGAAGGCTATTATCGAAAGTACTTATGCGGGAAAAGCTGGTGGCCTGAGTGCACTTAGCCTGGTTAAGGCGGCCAGGGCTGATCTCGAAGCTGCAATGGAAATTGATCCAATGGCGCTTGATGGCTCTGCCTATACCAGCCTTGGTGCGCTTTACTATCAAGTACCGTCGTGGCCTATCGCATTTGGTTCTTCGAAAAAGGCTCGCAAGCTGCTCGAAAAGGCGATTGAAGTTAATCCGGACGGTATTGATTCCAATTACTTCTACGGGGCGTTTCTGGTGGAGGAAAAAGACTATGAATCAGCCAGGCAGGTGCTAACGAAAGCAATGCAAGCAACCGCAAGACCCGGTCGTGAACTCGCTGATACGGGCCGGCGTGCGGAGATCAGTGAGTTACTCAGTCAGTTGGATGAAAGCTAGAACGAATAGAACAGGTCGAGAAATGGGGCAATTGGCAAAGCTTCCCTGTCAGAATCTTTCAACAGGTCGTTAGACATCTCATACTCGGTGCCGATTACGTTGCTACGGTTGAACAGATTGGTAACGCCAACTTCGAGTCTGAGCTTACTCTGGTTGAAGTCCCACTGTCGCATGCCCTTTAGGTCAACCGTGAGGTAGTGGGACAAACGACGATCGTTGCGAGTAGGCTGTTCAGCGTTTCCTGAAGGGTCCAGTGACAGCTCGGTCGTCGGCCAGCCACTGTGGTAGGTAGACTCAACGGCCACCTGCCAGTTATGAAATTGCCTGGACCAACCGATGTTCGCAGCATGTTTCTGGTCCGAGCTTCGTCGGACCCTGTTTCCGTCAATGGTTTCTTCGACCTCTGCACGTGTGTAGTTCAACCAGAACTCATTTCTTCGCCAATCTCCGGAAACCGACAACTCGATGCCCTTGGCTACCACCCTCGAGGGGTCAACCAGCGTTCGGTCTACCTGAAGCTCTGGAACGATAGAAAGAGGGTCCGTCAGGTTCTCGAAGTAAAACTCCGGTTCGTCAGTCACTTTTCTGTAAGCTTCTATCTTCAGGTCAAGGTGACTGAATGACTGCTTGTAGCTCAACACATAGTGGTTTGCTTTCTGTGGGCGTTGAAACGACTGGATGCCGTCACTCGCGTCCAGTTCATGGATGCCCTGGGACTGGGAAAACCTTCCCAGTCCAATTCGTAGCTCTGCCGCTGAAGGAAAGCGGTACAGCAGGTTCAGTCTCGGTGTTACCTGTTTCGACCATCCACTCGACAGGTAGTCCTGAGTATCCATTCTGAGACCTGCCTCTACATAAAGTTGCTGCAACAGTCGGTGTTTATATGAGACGAAAGCAGCCAGTTGCTGACCGGTTTCGGTTTCCTCGAACCGGCGTGTCTCCGGTCGTTCGAAGTTTGAAATGTTCGTGAATCGAGGGTCGATGCTGAGCACAGAGCGAAACCCATACTCAGCGTCCAGATATCGGTAAGATGCGCCGACGTTAAGCAGGCTATTCCCGAAATCATATTGCCGTGCATGTTCCAGCGTGTATACACGAAACTCCTGATCATCAGCGAGCGAACCTGTCACCATCCCGGGGTTGCTGACGAATCCTTGACGATCATCTTTGATTGCCGTAAATCCGATTTTTGTCTCTGTCGTTGGCCCGTCCTCCCGTTCTCGACGGTAACTCATCCATGTATAAAAACTACTGAAGGAGGAGTCCATATTCTCTGTATTGCTTGAATTGTTTATTGAAAGATCGTCTCCAAACCAAAGGGTATTTAAGGTAAAGGTTCTTTCCTCATCGATATTGAATTGATACTGGATGTGTATATCACCAAAAGTGGGTGTACCGAGGTCGTGCTCTGCGGCATCAAGAAAAAGGTCAACGGTACTTCGCCTAAGGCTGATCACGAGGCTGTGTCGGTTGGAAGAGAGAGTCTGCAAATAGGAAGCGGTGTACAGACCAATTCCCAGTTCCTTTGAGTCCTCAACCGTTCCAGGGGCCATTGTATTGAGGACGGTAACGCCACTCAGTCGATCGCCGTAGGTCGCGGGGAACCCCCCTGTTAGAATATCGATGGAATCGATCGTCCGGCTATCAATGACGGAAAACAATTGGTTGAACTGGTGGAGATGAAATGGATCGTAGAGCCTCATTCCATTGAATGAAATCAGCATTTCTTTTTCCCGACCACCTCTGATCGAGGACCTCGCGGAGACCCCGTTGTTTGCAGACCCCGGTAGCCTGCCGGAGACCCGAAGAGCGTCATTAGCGATGGCAGGTCTCTTCGAGAGGTTTTCATGATCAAACGATAAGCTATTACCAATGTGCGCCATTTGAAATTTATGCGCGCTCGCGTTGACCACAACTTCCTGAATAGTGCCGTAATTGTATGGCGTCGGCTCCGGAGGCGGAGCCTTTGCTGGCGTCTGGATTGAAACGACCAGATATGAATCGTCCTGTGTGGGTTTTAGCTCAAGGCTGTAGGCCGTCAGTGCCGTTTGAATCTGTTCCAGCGTAATGGGGGATTCGTTGTCGAAGGTGACCTGGTAATAGGGGCGAACCAGCGCTGAGCTGAACAGTATTTTGTATCCGGCAGAGTTGGCTGCCTGCAGGAAATCAACCAGCGACCGGGTGACTTCGGCGAAGGTGCTTAAAGACAGGCACCCGAAAAGAATTAGGATACATCGATACACTGAAGAGCCTGAGAATTGTGGCTTAGCGGGTTATATCCACCATGATAACGTTTTCAGGCGCATCCACCAGTCGCAGGTCAGTGATCTCCAGAACCTGCTTGAGTGATTCTCTTGCGCTGACAGCTGG
>JABBBA010000010.1:35147-37786 GCA_018607685.1 K189A clade bacterium
CGCTGAGACCATCGATCGTACCGTGGACTCTGGTCGTGGTGGCGCTTTGCCTTGCGGACTCGGATCCGAACCTGAGTTCTCTGCCGGTCTCTCTTGATACCCATAGCAGGTATTCGTTCAGATAGCGGCCCTCGATATTGTAGGCTGGCCTGGAGGTTTCTGACCATTGCCAGGATGTATCGTGGGTTGAGACGCTTCTCTCGGACACGTCATTTTCAGCGGAGATAGTGATCGCGTCGCCGCTAATTAGACTCATGCTGTGATCATCATCAGTGATATTAACCTGGCCATCTCTGACCTGGACCGACCAGGCGTCCGCATCATTCAGGCTGACCATAAACTGGGTGCCTATATCACGTGCGGTACCAAAGGCTGTTGTGACGGTGAAGGGTTCAGGTTGCTCTGTATCGTATGAATCCAGATAGACGCTCCCTTTGTTCAGCGTGATTTCGTGCGAACTGGAGAGCAGCAGTTGGCTGCCGGGTTGGGCCCTGACATTCATTCCATCGTTGAATGTTAATGACACCGGAGTGTCTCCATTCACCCTGATGATTGAACCCATCGATAAACCCTCATCGGATGTTCTGGTCCATTGCTGGTTATCAGAAAAAACCTCAATGGCTTGCTGACCTGCATCGACTTTAGCGACGCTCGGAATCTCTTCGGGGCCCTGCAGTGTAAATGCAAGACCAATGGATAACACCGCGACAGCGGCCGCGGCTCTGTATGCCCATGGTGTCTGCCTGGATCTGGTTTCCTCTACCCAGGTTTCTCGCACGGATGCCTTCACCCGGGCTGCCATGTCTTTGGGTGGTTCTTTAAGCGGCCCGACTTTCTTCAACAATTCGGCTATCTGCTGCTCTGAAAGCTTGTCCTGATTGGCCATATTTTACTCCTGCACCAGAGGTTTAAGTTCCGGTGAGATTTGGTTCAGTGCGTTCCTGAATGATGTTCTGGCTCTCGCCAAAAGTGACTGGGTTGCCAGTTCCGTTAGTTCCAGACGGTTTGCGATTTCAACGACGGATAGCCCCAGAACATACTTCCACTCGAGTGCCTTGCCGTAATTTCCCGGTAGAAAATCCAGGACTTCTGTAATGAGCTTCCGGGCTTCGAGATCGAGATAGTGTTGTTCCGGTGTTGTGGATTCTGATTCGAGGGACTCAAGGATAGGACGAATAGCATCATCATCAGCGGTAACCGTGGGTACCGATTTACCCAGCTTCCTATAGGTCATCGAGATCTCGTTACGACATATCTGGCACAACCAGGTAAACATGGATGCTTCCCCTCGATAGTTCTTCATGCTTCTCATTGCGTTCATCAGCGTCGATTGAACGACATCCTCGATAATTGATTCATCTGACATGCGCGAGTACGCGAACCGGTAGAGTCTGGGGAAAAACTGTTCAAAAAACTGATTGAACATTTTCTCGTCACCAGCCACCAGGCTACGAGCGAGCTTCAAATCGTCTGCGTGCAACTTTTACTCCGGAGTTACTGTTGCTCTGTAGGGTAAGAGTCTACTCCGTGGAAAATCATTCGCATATTTCCGAAAAAGTTCAGAATATTTTGAGAACTCCATAACTAAGGGCCCTAGCGCTGCTCGTCATAGAGCGCGCCTGGCTGTGATGCCAGAAACAGGAGCTTCCTGCGCGAACCCTGTCTCCAGAGTTGCCGGGTTGAGCCGGATACAAGCTTTATCACGAACAGCACGCCTGAAATGATAAGAAGTCCAACGTCGATTCTCTCCCTCGGCAGATACGCGGTATCAGCAAGTGAGCTGAGTTCCTGCGGACGATCAAGATAAGCAATGAAAAAGTCCGCGCGTCATTTTGTTCCAGATGCTGGTATTCTGCCCGACTATGCCAGGTCGTTATCGAACTCTACTAGTGCTGGGTATTGCCCAGTGTTTTGGCCAGACCGCAGCACCTATGATGGTTTTGCTGGGCGGCATCGTTGGGGCAAGACTCGCGCCCGATCTATCCTGGGCTACGCTACCCCTTGCGGTGATGGTTGTCGGTACGGCCTGTACAACGATACCGGCGACCCTGTTAATGGCCCGATTTGGTCGAAAGGCAGGGTTTCTTGTCGCATCTGGCTATTCTTCCACGGCCGGACTGGTTGCTGCTTTGGCAATCTACACTGAAAGTTTCCCGCTATTTTGTTGTGCCGCTTTTCTGGTTGGTAGTAATGCCGCTTTCATTCAGCAATTTCGCTTTGCCGTCGCTGAATCTGTGCCTGCGGACCAGATCTCGAAGTGTCTTTCACTGCTGATGACAGCGGGCATCGTCGCGGCGTTTGTCGGACCAGAGGTGGCCAGTCGTTTCAGTGAGGTCGATGGCCTTCCACAGTATGTCGGCTCGTTTCTTGGGATGAGTGTTCTGATCAGCTGTTCGTTTGTGGTCCTGCTTATTTTCTACAAAAATACGCCGCTGGATGAAACAGAGGTTGTTGGTGAGCCAAGACCTTTCTCCCGGATCCTGCGTGAACCGAACCTGCTTTTGGCCATGGGTGCTGCCATTGTTGGCTGGAGTGTGATGAGCCTGGTCATGACGGCAACGCCGGTTAGCATGCACGAAATGGAACACCACAGTCTGGAAGACACCGCCTGGGTGATACAGAGCCATATTCTGGCGATG
>JABBBA010000124.1:0-4333 GCA_018607685.1 K189A clade bacterium
AGAAGCGGAACAGTATGTTCGTGGCCAGGAGCATTTTTACCTTGAAGGCCAGATCAGTCTGGCGCTACCCACTGAAGACGGAGGTGTACACGTGATCTCTTCTTCACAGCATCCATCGGAGGTACAAAAACTCGTTGCATCGGTTCTGGGTCTTAATCTACACCAGGTGCAATCAGAAACACGTCGAATGGGCGGGGGGTTTGGCGGTAAGGAATCCCAGGCAGCAGTACTCGGTTGTACAGCCGGCCTGTTCGCTGTTCGTAACCAGCGAGCGGTGAAATATCGCATGCCTCGCCAGGACGATATGGTGCAAACCGGTAAACGGCATGACTTCTGGAACCGATACCGTGCAGGTGTGACAGAGCAGGGGATTATTACCGGAGTCCAGATGGAGCTGGCCGGTCTTTGTGGCTGCACCGCTGACCTGTCCGAAGGTATTGTGGACCGTGCCATGTTCCACGCCGACAATGCTTACTATTACCCCGCAACCCGAATCAACGGGTATCGCTGCAAAACCAATACGGTTTCAAACACTGCGTTCAGGGGATTCGGTGGCCCTAAAGGCATGATTGCTGCGGAATCAATGATGGATGATATTGCGAGGAAGGTTGGTCGTGACCCATTGGATGTGCGGATGGACAATCTTTATGCAGTGGGCCGCGACGAAACGCCCTATGGTCAAAAAATAGAGCAGCATATGCTGCGAAACATGATGGAAAAGTTGGCGGATGACGCCGGCTATCGAGACCGACGGCAAGCTATCCTTGCCTTCAATAAAGAAAACCCAGACTTAAGAAAAGGGCTGGCATTAACACCGATTAAATTCGGTATTTCGTTTACGGCGCAACACCTTAATCAAGCGGGCGCGCTGCTACATATTTATACCGACGGCAGTATTCACATCAATCATGGTGGTACGGAGATGGGGCAGGGGCTCTACACCAAGATTGCCCAGGTGGTTGCCAGTACCCTGGGTGTTTCCTTTGATCGAGTGATGGTTTCTTCAACCCGGACCGACATGGTACCCAATACATCACCCACTGCAGCATCTTCCGGCACAGACCTGAACGGCATGGCTGCGCAGAATGCAGCAGAGAAGATCAGGCGGCGTTTGGTTGAATTCGTTGCAAGCTATTCGGGTGTTTCTGCCAGCGAGGTAACCATTGAAAACGATAGGGTGATGGTGCGCGGAGAGCCCCGTTCATTCGATGAAGTGATTAAAAAGGCTTACATGAGCCGCATACAGCTGTCTGCTACAGGATTCTACAAAACACCAAAGATTCATTTCGACAAGGAAGCAGGTAAGGGGCATCCGTTCTTTTACTTTGCCAACGGAGCCGCGTTGTCCGAGGTTGTTGTCGATGGGCTTACCGGGGAGTACCGGGTCTCGCAGGTCGATATTCTTCATGATGTCGGCAACTCTATTAATCCCGCTATCGATATCGGTCAGATAGAGGGCGGGTTTGTTCAGGGCATGGGCTGGCTGACAACCGAAGAGCTACTCTGGGATGATACCGGCCGTGTGATCTCAAATAGCCCTGCTAACTACAAAATCCCCACCGCCTATGATGTGCCCGAGAAGTTTTCGGTAACGCTATATGATGAACCAAACAGGGAGGAAACCATTTACCAGTCCAAAGCCGTAGGTGAACCACCTTTGATGCTTGCGCTGTCGGTCTGGTGTGCGCTACGCGATGCTGCTGCGAGCTTTGCAGACTATAAGGTCAACCCGCCCATGAATGCGCCTGCCACGCCGGAAGAAGTTTATTACGCCATCAATGCGGCGAAAGGATACACACCTCAATGAGTATGAACTGGCAACAGGCTGTTACTCATTGTCACAATGCCGGTGACCCGTTTGCCGTTGCGACGGTCATCGGTACCACGGGCTCGACCCCAAGGGATGGATCAACAAAGATGGTGGTCACGCAAGCTGCTATTTTTGACACCATTGGCGGCGGGCAACTTGAGTTCAAAGTGATTGCGGCGGCGCGAGAGATGCTTGCATCCCGGGTGCCCGCGCAGAAGATAGATCACTACCCGCTCGCGACCAAGGCCGATCAGTGTTGTGGCGGCAGTGTGACGATTCTCATTGAATCCTTTCCCGTGACGGCAATGCGACTGGCTCTGTTTGGCGCCGGTCATGTGGCCAGCGCGCTAATGCAGGTGTTGGCTCAATGCGATGCGCGGCTTGAGTGGATCGATTCCCGTGAAGGGCAGTTTCCGGCTTCTGTTTCCGCCAATGTGCAGTTGGTTTGTGTTGAAGATCCTGTGGCCTATGTGGATGAGCTCACCGACGCTCACCGTTGCATCATCATTACCCACGATCATGCCCTCGATTATCGATTAACCCAGACAATCCTTACGCAAACCGAAATAGACTATGTCGGGCTGATCGGTTCAGATACCAAAGCAAAGCGATTCTACACACGACTGGAAAAAGACGGGGTGAGCGAAGCTGACCGAAAACGTTGTCATTGCCCGATTGGAATGCCAACCGTGAAAGGAAAACTACCGATGGAGATTGCCGTCTCTATCGCGGCGCAGATCCTGTCCCTGGACCCGGTGAAGGCGAGCCAGATCAAGCCTGACCTGACCTGGAAAGAAATACGCGCGGCATTTCCTCCCCAGACATGAATATCGATACTATAAACAACCTGTCGATGGGTGACCTGGAGTCGCGGCTCCAGGCGTGTTGTCACTGCAGCGCCTGGGCAAAGAGGGTCGCTGATGCGGCGCCGTTTTCGACAGCAGAAGGCCTGTTGGAGGTCTGTGCAAGCCAGTGGCTCAGGGCAACAGAGCAGGAGATCCTGGAAGCTTTTTCCGGGCACCCGCAGATCGGTGACATGGAGGCGCTGCGTAACAAGTATGCCTCTACCGCCGGTGCTGAACAGGGTCAGGTGACCGGTGCCGATGAAAGTGTCCTGCTGGCGCTACGTGATCAAAACCAGGCGTACCTGGATAAGTTTGGTTTTATTTTTATTGTCTGTGCGACAGGCAAGTCGGCGGGAGAGATGCTGGCACTGCTCGAGGCTCGCATCAATAATAGTCGTGATGAAGAGCTGGCTAACGGTGCAAGAGAGCAGGGTGAGATCATGAAGCTTCGCCTGACAAAACTACTGAAGGATGACTAAATGAGTGATCGACCTCCCATTACCACCCATATTCTTGATCTGGTTAAAGGCAAACCGGCTGTCGGGGTAGCGGTCAGTTTGTACTCAGGAGATCAGCTGATCTCAACCGGGCACACGGATGCCGATGGGCGAGTGGAAGCCTGGCAGCAGGCGTTCGACATTACCGCAGGAAAATATCGGCTGGAGTTTGACGTTGAACCCTGGTTTACCTCAAAGGGTGAAAGCACCTTTTATGAGGACGTCCATATCTCGTTCCGGGTTGAGAATATCAGTGAGCACTATCATGTGCCGTTGTTACTCAGTCCCTATGGTTACTCGACCTATCGTGGAAGCTGATCGGGCATGAGGCAGACTGAAGATTGGACGTGAAAAGTGAAATGAATGAGGACTAGTGATGAGTAATGGGGCCTATCGCTCTCGCATCCTGCATGTGACATCCACCGACCCGCTTAAGTATGAATATTTGGCCGACGGCGTATTACTGGTTGAGGACGGCAAGATCAAGGATATTGGTCCTGCCGAACGGTTTGAACAGGCCGGGTTTCAGCTGGGGATCTGCCTGCACGAGCCAGATTATCTTATTGTGCCCGGGTTCATTGATACCCATGTGCATGCGCCTCAGCTTGATATCATCGGTTCCTACGGTGAGCAGCTGCTGGACTGGCTAAACAAGTACACTTTTCCGGCTGAAGCGCGTTATGCGGATGTCATTTATGCGGCAACATCCGCTGTCGCTTTCCTGAATAGCCTTCTTGATGCGGGTACCACTACCGCACTGGTGTTTTCGACCAGCCATTTTGGGGCAACTGACCAGTTATTCGCCGCGGCAGACGAGAAAGGCATGCGACTGATTGCGGGAAAGGTTCTGATGGATCAGAACGCGCTGTTGGAATTGCTCGATACCGCCGTTGGGGGAATTCTGGACAGTGAAACCCTGATCAATAAATGGGATGGCAAAGGGCGATTGGGATATGCCATCACACCGAGGTTCGCCGGATCGTCAAGTGTGCAGCAACTCCAGTTGGCCGGCGAACTGCATAAAAAGTATCCGGACACCTGGATACAGACCCACCTTTCGGAAAACCGCGATGAGATTGATTGGGTTGCTCAGATTCATCCCCACACTTCAGATTACTTAAACGCCTACGAAAAATACGAACTGGTTGGTGAGCGATCAGTATTCGCGCATTGCATTCACC
>JABBBA010000124.1:4343-5330 GCA_018607685.1 K189A clade bacterium
GAGGCAGGCTAGCCCAGGCGGGCGGCAAGGTGGCTTTCTGCCCGTCATCCAATATGTTTCTGGGCAGTGGTTTGCTTGATCTGGCACAGCTCAGACGAGATGGAATAGACGTCAGCCTGGCGACGGATGTCGGCGCGGGCACAAGCCTTTCCATGCTTCGAACAATGGGGGATGCCTACAAGGTCTGCCAGTTGCGCGGTCACTCGTTAAGCGCGATGGAAGCTTTCGCCATGTCGACACTGGGAAATGCCCAGTGTCTGCACCTGGATCAACACATTGGTAATTTTGAAGTGGGTAAAGAGGCTGATTTTCTGATGCTTGATCCCAATGCCACAGATATGGCTTCCCGAAGGATTGGGCTATCTGAAACGATTGAAGATGAACTCTTCGTGATGATGACGATCGGTGATGAAAGAATGGTGGCAGCGACCTATATTGAAGGCAATCTAACCAGACAGTAAAGGAACAGTTTTGGAAGCATATTTTGTGGACTGGTTTAGCGTCATCGTGCGATGGCTGCATTTGATAACCGGAATTGCATGGATCGGTGCATCCCTGCATTTTGCCTGGCTTGATAACAGTCTGGAAGAACCGGGTGAAGACAAGAAGGCGCAGGGTATCAAGGGAGACCTGTGGGCTATTCATGGTGGCGGCATCTACAACTTCAACAAGTACGCCCTGGCACCGCCCAGCTGGCCATCGGTATTGCATTGGTCAAAATGGGAAGCTTACACCACCTGGTTGACCCGCACGTTGCTGATGGTTGCCGTGTATTATCTGCAGGCGCAGTCCTATCTTGTCGGTTCAGGTAAATGGATCGCTGATCCGACTGTGGCGATTGCAGCGAGCATTGGATATCTCCTTTCTGGAATGCTGGTCTATGAAGCACTGGTGCGCTCGCCGCTTCGCCATCGGACAATGTTCTTTACCGGATTGCTTGCCCTTTTTATTGGTTTGCAGTGCTGGCTTGCCACAAAGTTGTTCTCG
>JABBBA010000124.1:5340-6345 GCA_018607685.1 K189A clade bacterium
TCTGCATGTCGGAGCGTTGATGGGTACGATCATGGCAGGCAATGTTTTCCTTGGCATAATCCCGGCCCAGAGAAAGTTCGTCGCTGCCGTTCAGTCGGGACAGGACCCTGATCCGGCGCCGGCGGCATTCGCCAAACAACGTTCCATGCATAACAATTATTTCACGTTGCCCGTGCTCTTCTGCATGATCAGCAATCATTATCCGTTTCTGTATGGTCACGCCTATAACTGGGTGATCCTGATTTCTATCATTGCCATTACCGCCTATGCCAGGCATTTCTTTAACAAGCGAAATCAAGGCACGGTAGACTATTCGATACTGGTGAAAGCCTTCATTGCATTTGTCTTGCTGGCGGGCTGGCTGGGATTTGAACGTTATGAGCAGGCCCAGGCTTCGCTGGCGAAACAGGTCGCTGACGGTACTGCGTTTGCATTGATCGAAACCCATTGCACGGTATGTCATTCACAAAACCCGACTCAACCAGGGTTTGCTGCACCGCCGGCCGGTATATTGATGGATGAACAGAGCGCGATTCTACAATCAGCTGCGCAAATGCTGACTGCTGTCCAGACGGACTACATGCCGCTCGGTAACCTGACCGGAATGACACCGGGGGAGAGAAGCGAATTGGTCAGCTGGTTAGAGAAAAAAGTTAACCACTAAAGGAGTGGGTCATGCCTGTATTCATACCAACAATAGATTTTAAGGCCTATGACGAACAGGACACCGCTACGCTCGAAAATCTGGCGAACCAGGTATCCGAGGCATTGAACCATTCGGGGTTTATGAAAATAAAGAACCTGGGCATCACCCAGGCGAAGATTGATCACACCTTCGAGCTATCTAAATGGTTCTTCTCCCGTACCGAAGAGGAAAAATCAACTTCCGCCTACGTGAGCGCTGATGAGAATTTTGGCTACCAGTCCCTGGGGGTAGAGCATCTTGATCCGAGTAAACCCGCTGACCTGAAACAGACCTTTACGCTACGCGACCTGCTTCGACAT
>JABBBA010000438.1:0-1453 GCA_018607685.1 K189A clade bacterium
GATGTAACACCGTAAACTGGTGATAATAAAAGGCCCTGTTTACAGGGCCTTTTTTTTGAGGGAGAGAAAGCCAACATGAACCAGCAACCCCTGACGGGCATTACCGTTCTGGATTTTGGCCAGGTCTACAATGGTCCTTATTGCGGGTTCCTGCTGGCGCAGGCCGGCGCCCGTGTCATCAAGATTGAATCGCTAATAGGGGAAACATTAAGAGCCCGAGGAAGTGCAACCGCCGCGGCCTATCCATTCTCCAATCTGAATACCAACAAAGAATGCATCACGCTGAACATCAAAACAGCTGAAGCACAGGACATTATCAAGGAACTGGCAACAAAGGCTGACGTTCTATTGCAGAATTTCGCACCGGGCACCATGGAGAAATACGGCCTGGGATCGGAGCACCTTCGCGCGCTCAACCCCCGGCTGATTTACGCAATGGGCACCGGTTACGGTTCGATGGATGGCCCCTATAAAGACTACCTGGGAATGGACATAACACTTCAGGCCATGTCGGGGGCAATGAGCAGCACCGGTGAAGAAGGTGGGCCGCCGCTTAAAACACCCGCCGCATACGTTGATTTCCTTGCGGGCACCCACCTGTACAGTGGTATCACAACAGCCCTGTACTCCCGGGAAAAAACGGGGGTTGGTGCAACGGTTGATATCTCAATGCAGGACTGCGTATTCCCGACACTGTCCACCGTCATAGGGTCTTACTACAACGTCGGGCATGAACTACCAAGGTCGGGTAGCAGGCACCCGGCCAAAGCGATTGCACCCTACAATGTTTATCAGGCTTTGGACGGCCACGTTGCCATTATCTGCCTCAGGGACGGTCACTGGAAAAAAATGTGCCAGGCGATGGGCCAACCGGAACTCACAGAAGACGAACGTTTCGCTAACACGAAATCCCGCAGTAACAATATCGATGAGGTTGATCGCATTGTGAATGCGTGGACCGGACAACGCACCCGGGATGATATCTTCAGAATAGCGCAGGAAAACGGTGTCATCTGCGCGCCCGTACAGACGATCCCTGAATCACTTGAAGACAAACATATGTTAGCCAGGGGATCTCTGCTGAAGCGCAACAACCCGGATATCGGTGAGATTTCTCAGTTCCAGACACCCATCCGGTTCAAGGATATCCCGCCGCCTGAGCTTCATGATGTGCATGATCTCAGTCAGGATACCAATCAGGTACTCACTGAAATGCTCAACCTGACGGAAGCAGAACTGGAAGACCTTCGAGCCAGAGACGTCATTACCTGACCGCTTATTAAAGGAGTTGTCGCAACCTCGCTTCGGCGGCGGGGGTAACGCAGGGCAACATCATGGCGACGGCATTTCTCACATACTCCTGCTTGAAATTCTGCAGGGCAACATAGCCTTTCATCCACATTAGCACCGTTGACCAGCCGATCGACGAAAGCGATCGCGCTAGGAAATCCCG
>JABBBA010000438.1:1463-4542 GCA_018607685.1 K189A clade bacterium
CCGCAGTTCGCCGTGGGCAGCCATTTCAGCAAGCTCTTCCCGATTGAAAGAGAGTGACGCCCCAATCAACAACTGGACGATCGGGTCACCGGCATCGGCACTGAACAACATCTTACCCATGGCCTCTGCATACCGGGGCGTCTCAACAATCTGATCAGCCACGGCATTGACCCGCGCCAGGAAACGATCAAGGCCCTGGGTGCCCGTTGCACCAACCACCTCGTTAATCTCCGCCAGCAGGTCTTCAACCGCTGCTAGTATCAGGGTGTCCTTGCTCTTGTAGAGGTTGTACAGGGTAGATGTCGAGACATCTGCAATCACCGCAAGCTCTCGCATGTTCAGGCCTTCGTAGCCCAGTTGAGACAATTGGTCCCTGGTGCTATGAAGAATGCGCTCCCGTCTCCGCTGCTGCACCGCAGTCAGGGTCTTCACCGTCAGATACTCCTGCCCAGCTCATTGCCTGCGTGAATGGCCGTCAGAATACTGTTCCTGCCACGCACGTCACCGATCATGTGCGACGGAGGTCCGTTGCCCTGGAGTGACTGCCAGAGTTCTCTGCTTGGTTCATTAAAGCCGACGAAGACCACCGTCTTTGCTGGAATCTTACGACTGCGGTCTGTAAACAGAACCCCTATTTCCACGTCACTCTCACTAATGCCAATCACATGATGTGAACCGACAAAATCAAAATCACCGGAATACAGCCGTTCCCTTGCAGCACCCGCAGTAACCGGCGGGTAGTTAAGCCGAGCGCCGACTGAGTCATTTCTGGACACCATGGTCACGTGTACGCCTTTTTCCAACAGGATGTCAGCAACCGAGATGGCTTCGAATGTCCCGGTGTCGTCATAAACCAACGCTGGTCCTTCGATGTGAGTGATATCACCAAACCCGAGAAGGTCCCAGGATGAGTAAACATGCGGCAGGTCAAATCCAGGAATACCGGTCGCCGGTGTTGCCTGTTGCATGCCATCCGTGCGTGGCGTCGTACCCGTCGCCAGAACAACTTCATCCGGCGCGATGTTGGAAACCAGCTCTTCGTCCACGTAAGAGTTCAAATGCACATCGACCCCCAGCGTTTCCAGCTCCTCTGCCAACCAATCTACTATGGTGCCAACATCACCTCGTTTTGGTGCGGCTCTCGCCATAACAACCTGTCCCCCGAGGGTTTTCATCGCCTCATGAAGCTCAACCTGATGACCACGCAACGCAGCCGTTCTGGCAAACTCCATACCCGCGGGACCGCCGCCTACCACCAGGATTTTCTTCGGCTGACTTACCCTGTCCTGGGGCTCAAACGTCAGGACCTGCTCCTTTCCCGCCGCAGAGTTAACAACACACCCTAACCGGCCGCCGGACATTAACTGACCGACACAGCCCATATTGGTCCCGATGCAGGGACGGATGGTATTCTCCTCACGGTTACGAGCCTTATTGACAAGGTTCGGGTCTGCAATCAGGGCGCGCACCATCGAAACCATATCCGCCTCACCGCTTGCCACAATGGAGCTCGCGTGATCAAGCGTCATGATTCGACCGGTCACCATAGTAGGTTTGGTGATGAAAGGTTTAATCACCGCGTTGGCCTGCATCTCAACCCCAAGGGGTTCATCGGAGGGCGCGATCAGTTTATGGAAGCGCCAGTAGGCGCCCATATGAAGAGAAATATAATCAGCAACGGGATCAACCGCTTTGGCGATATCCGCATTGATGTCCGCCGTCAGGCCTCCCGGAACGTAATCCTCGTTCGGTAAACGTACTCCTACAACAACTGAATCTCCCACTTCGGCTCGAACAGCCTCGATCACTTCGAACATGAAGCGCATTCGATTTTCAAGGCTACCGCCATACTCGTCCGTTCTTTTGTTCAGCGCCGGTGAGAGAAATTCGTGAATCAGGTATCCACTGGAAGCATGGATATCAATACCATCCAGCCCACAGTCCCTGACCCTTGCCGCCGCCAGTGCAAACGATTCGACAACACCATCGATCATGGCTTTGGTCATCTCGATCGGCATGATCCCCGCCATCGGATTGGGAACCGCACTGGCCGACCAGTTTTCCGGCATGCCCTGCATCCCGGCACCGGGATGGTAGAGCTGGATAAAGAGCTTCATGCCATGAGGTCTGATCCTGTCTGCAATCTCAGACAGGAATGGCTTACAGGCGTCCGTATGCAGAGGAATACCCTGGGGCGCGCTCTTATCGACGCCGGTCGCCTGAATGGTCGACATCGCGACCCCGCCCCTGGCCCGAGCCTCGTGGTAAGAGATCAGGTCTTCTCCCGCCAGCCCCGTTCCGTGGGGCGAGCGAACAATTCTGTTTTTAAGTTCGGTTGGGCCAATCTTCAATGGCTCGAATAGGTTGTCGTATAGCGCCATGACCAGTGTCCCGTTTAAATGATAAACTTTTATAACACGTTCCATTTTTTTTGAACAGGATCTGAGCATGGATATAAAAGGCAAGAACGCGTTGATTACGGGCTCCGCTGCGGGCATCGGACAGGCTACCGCCTTTGCACTGGCGGATGCCGGTGCTGCTGGCATTGCCCTTGCCGATCTCGATGAAAAAGGACTTGCCGACACGGCGAATATTATCGAGCAAAAAGGAACAAAGGCGTTTACGGGCAAGGTTGATGTCACCGATGCTGTCGCCCTCACTGATTTTTTTGAAGCAGCTGATTCGACACTAGGCGGTCTTGATATCGTTCACAACAATGCAGGCACAATCTGCGGTGAGCCTGTTTGGCCCGCATCATCCCTGGAGAAGATTCGTCTTGTTGTTTCAGTCAATCTGCTGGGTGTGATGTATGGGACACGAATCGCGGTCGATGTACTCCAGCGAAGAGGTGGAGGCGTCATTATCAACACAGCATCGACCGCATCACTTGGACCAATGCCCGCTGACCCAATGTATTCAGGCACGAAAACAGCGGTCGTGAACCTGGTACAGGCCTCCGCAGGACTAGCGGTAACTCATAACATCAGGGTTAACGCGATTCTGCCTGGCATGGTGGATACACAATTTATTGGACGTACCGGCGATGGAACAAAACCTGCGGAATGGCTGGGCCCTGCTC
>JABBBA010000438.1:4552-4966 GCA_018607685.1 K189A clade bacterium
GTCGACAACCCACCAGGCGAAGGAAAACCACCAAAAACCACTCGCCTTAAAGATCCCGCGGAGTTTTACAGTTTTGTCGCCGAAAGAGCCAAAGCGATGGCTGCCATGCAGTCGTAACTTAACGGGCAGCAAAGGAGAAGTTGCGGTAGAGAATGCACTCGATAGTTTAGACGTTAGCTCGACCGTAAAAAAACCGTTATCGACTAACCAGATTCTGGCAGGATTTTTCGATCGTAAGTTTTAAACCGCCCATATGAAGGTTTGAGGGGACCGTCCTTTCACTATCCCACCAGAGAACCGCACGATTCTCCCAATCAGGATGTTTTTCGAGCACCGATTGATAAACGACAATAGCGGACGCAAGTTTGTCTGGATAGAAGCAGTGACACTCTAACGCCGGCGCCAGACCTGCGG
>JABBBA010000438.1:4976-6341 GCA_018607685.1 K189A clade bacterium
ATCATTACGTTCCATCAACTCGAGTGGAAACGCAGGCTCCCCACTGGAGACCAGCGGGATGAACATCAACAAACTAATCACAACAACTTTCATTGCTTCCTCGGCAGGTTTAATTTTGTCCGTTGATCGTTTTCAGACCGCGATGACCTAATAAACGATCATCGGCGGTCACCAATCTCGCTTCCTGGTTCAGCGCGATTGCAGAGATCATTCTGTCGACGGGGTCACCGGGAAAATCCTTCAGACTCGCCGCCTCGAGCGCCACATTGCCATCTGCTGTTAGCTCGACAAAGCCACTTTTAAGCAGCGACACTCTCCATTCAGCCAGCGAGCCCTCGAACGCCAGACGCCCCTTCTCGATCAACATACCAATTTCCCAGAAAGAGACGGATGCGATGCCCACCTCTTCTTTCTGGTGCGACTGCTCAATCACACGGCGCGCTTTCTTCCCGAGGAGGTCAGAGCCCTGGTCCAACCAGACCAGTACGTGGGTATCTAACAGAATCATCAGAAACCTGAACATTCGCCTGACGATTCCAAATGCGTGATGTCTCTAGCTCCCATCCCAATCCTCGTTTACCGGTTCAACCAATTCACCGGTCAATTGCCACATACCCCTGTGAAGACCGTAGACCTCACGAGGTTTGCTTTTGATTGGAACGAGCTTTGAAACCGGTTTGCCATTCTTGGTGACAACGATTTCTTCGCCGGATTGGGCTACGTCATCCATCAAACTGAGGCACTTGGCTTTAAATTCAGAAGCTTTGATTGTTTTCATTTTTGATTATATATGACCATAGTCATGACCATAGTACTTATATTTGAAAGCAATTCAATCGCATTTTTCGGTGTAAGCTACCCATTACATTCATATGCGAGAGAAAAACGTGTCCCCGGAACAGAAACCACCCCTGGTAAACAAGGTCGCCATTGTCGTTGGCGGTGGGCAAACGCCCGGTGAAACCATCGGTAATGGGCGGGCAACCGCGATTCTATTCGCCCGCGAAGGCGCCAAAGTCGCTGTCGCAGACAGAAACCTGGTGTCCGCCGAAGAAACCGTCAAACAAATTAGCTCAGAAGGTTTCGAGGCATTTGCCTACGAACTGGATGTACGTGATGAGGAGGGTATCGAGGGTCTCGTCAGTACCGTCATACAGAAATGGGGGCGAATTGACATCCTGCACAACAATGTCGGGGTCAGTATCGCGGGCCAGGATGCGAGCATTGAAAAAATAACCGCCGAGGGCTTCGACAATATGGTGGCGATCAATCTTCGTTCGATGGTCCTCACCAGTAAACACGTGCTGCCTTATATGAGGGAAGCCGGCGCCGGTGTCATCATTAACATCTCGTCCCTGGCGGCGA
>JABBBA010000310.1:0-5182 GCA_018607685.1 K189A clade bacterium
CTGATGAATACGATGCCCTGGAATTACTGGGCGGATGACGGCAACCCAAGGCCGGATACCGTGAAGGTGATCAGCAAGCTTGAAATTGTACTGGAGCAGCAACCGGATCATCCGCTGGCACTTCATTTGTACATCCATGCTGTCGAAGCCTCAAGTGCACCGGGAAGGGCAGAGCCCGCGGCCGATATGCTTGCGGACCTTGTACCTGGCGCCGGGCACCTGGTTCATATGCCTGCACACATTTACTGGCGAGTTGGGCGTTATAACGATGCGTCGGAAGCGAACATCAGGGCGGCCGACGTCGATGAAGAATACATCGCCCAGTGCAATGCCCAGGGTTTCTACCCGGCGTTATATTACCCCCACAACATTCATTTCCTGTGGGCTGCATCGACCATGGAAGGCAGGAGCGAGTTATCTATCGAGTCCGCTATCAGGGTGGCGAAGAATGTCAGTCTTGAACAAATCAAACAGTTCCCAACGGTTGAGTTCTTCCAAACGATGCCACTTCTTTCTTATGTGCGGTTTGGAAAGTGGAACGAGATCATGGCGACTGAGCAGCCACCCGAAGACCTGGCGTATTCGACCGGTATATGGCATTACGCTCGAGGAATGGCGCTGTCTCAAACCGGTAGACTTGACCAGGCTGTCGCGGAACAGGAAATGATAAAGCCACTGGCGGATAGCATTTCGGTCAGGTTTCTTGATGAACGTGATTATCCGGCGAGTCTTTTACTCTCAATCGCCGACGAACTTCTGATGGGTGAGATTGCGCTGGCTACCGAACAGTATCCGGTGGCGATTGGTCATTTCGAGAATGCCGTTGCCCACCAGGACACTTTGCCATACACAGAGCCACCGTTTTGGTATTACCCTACGAGGCAATCACTGGGTTATGCCCTGATGAAGTCCGGCGCAGTTGCGGAAGCGGCAGATGTCTATGTTAAGGATCTGGAAGAATACCCCCGAAATGGCTGGTCCCTATTTGGATTGGCGCAGGCGTTGGAAGCCCAGGGATTATCTGCTGAGGCCTCGCAGGTCAGGGCGCGGTTCGAGAACGTCTGGCAAATGGCGGACGTTTCTCTTAACGCATCCAGAATTCAGTAGGCCTTCGCGTTGAATCAGCAGTGATGTAAATCCTGACTAAGTACCGCTGGAGTGTTTAAGTCCAGCGGCGGTTCTTTCTTCCAGACTGATCAGGTCAAGCAGGATGTAACCTGTCTCTACCAGGTAGGGGTCCGGGGTTGTATCTTCTTCGGACTCTTCATCTGTGGTGTCTGGGTTTGAGACAGAGTTTGACACAGAGTTTGAGACAGAGTTTGGAACAGGGATTGTTGTGCCTGCAGCAGCCATTTCACTGCCGGGTACGGATTCAGTGGTTTCGTCATCGCTGCTGGCAGGAACGATTGCAGCACCCTCAACAGATGTGTCCGGTGAATCGTTGCTGGCAACGGTTGGCTCTTCCTCATCCAGTTCGTCCAGACTTGCGATGGCGTCCTGGCCAAGTGCCAGCCGCTTCTTGTTTTCCAGTACCAGCCAGAAATCTTCTCGTTCAGACTTTTCCAGTATTCGTTGTTCTTCGTTCAAGCTAATGAAGTCGTTTTCGTTGCGGGCTTTTCGATAAGCGAATGCTTCCTTCAGGTAGTTGAACTCGGCGTTATCAGCGACACGATCGTCGTGTAGAGATTTTAACTCGGGTACCAGATGATTGATTGAATGTTTACGGCGATACTTCGTTGCGGAAATTTTGTCCCAGGGAAGTGGCGCGTCCAGCGTACTTTCTCCAATGGACTCAGGGTCGTAGCTTGAAGGGTATTCGATGTCCGGGATGATGCCTTTTTCCTGGGTGCTTTCTCCGGAAATCCGATAAAACTTTGCCTGGGTGAGTTTTAACTGGCCCCGGTTCAATGGCAACAACGACTGAACAGTGCCTTTACCAAAGGTCTGGCTACCTATGATGATGCCGCGTTCATAGTCCTGGATAGCGCCAGCGAAAATTTCTGACGCAGAAGCGCTTAGCCGATTAACAAGAACAGCGAGCGGGCCGTCGTAAATAACGCTGATATCCCGGTCATCAAGGATATCTACACGATTGCTTTTGCTTCTTATCTGTACCGTGGGACCCCGGTCAATGAAAAGCCCTGTCAGTAATTTGGCTTCCTGCAGCGAGCCGCCCCCATTATCTCTAAGATCAATCACGATGCCGTCCACGTCCTGGTCCTGCAGATCACGAATCAGTTTCTTGACGTCCCGCGTTGTGCTTTTGTAATTGCGGTCACCTTTCTGGAGGGCCTGGAAATCGATGTAAAACGTGGGAATCGATACGACGCCTATTTTGTTTTGGGCGCCAAACTGTTCTATCTCGATGACTTCTGAGTGCGCGCTCTGTTCTTCCAGTTCAACTTTGTTTCTGACGATGCTGACGATTCTTGGCTCCGCGTCACCTTCGCTGGCGGGGATGATGTCCAATCGGACAACTGTATCCTTGCGGCCTCTGATCAGCTGGACTACCTCGTCGAGGCGCCAGCCAATGACGTCTACCATTTCGCCTTCCTTACCCTGTCCAACAGCGACAATCTTGTCGTTGGGTTTGATGACCCCCGCTTTATCAGCAGGGCCGGCGGTGACCAGAGAGACAACCTTGGTGTATTCATCTTCCAGTTGTAGAACTGCGCCAATACCCTCCAGGGACAGGCTCATATTGATGTTGAAGTTCTCCGAGGTTCTCGGGGAAAAATACTGTGTGTGAGGGTCGTAGGTTTTGGTGAACGAATTCATATAGAGCTGGTATACATCTTCGTTATTCGTTTGTCTGGAGCGTGTCAGACGATTTGAAAACCTCTTGTGCAACAACTCCTGGATTTTTTCGGGTTCTTTGTCAGTCAACTTAAGGTTAAGGACGGCGTCTTTTATTCGCTTGCGCCACAGGTCATCCAGTTGTGCCTCAGTCTGGGCCCAGGGAGTGTTTTCTCTATCAATCAGCAAATCTTCAGGTTTCGTAAAATCGAACTTGTCGACACCTTCGTCAAGCATGGCAACAACCTTCTCGAACCGGTTGATGACTCTATCCTGGTATTGATTGAAGATATCAAAAGCAGGGGACAGGTTGCCGCGTTTAAGGGCATCGTCCATTTGATAGCGATACTGCTCGAAACTATCGATATCGCTTTGCAGAAAATAACTTCTGCTTGGGTCCAGGTCTTCTATGTAGGTATCGAATATCCTGGATGAAAGCTCATCATTCAATGCCGTCGGTACATAATGGCGAGATGCCAGGGCGTCGACGATGTTCTGAGTTGTTGTCGTATGGATGGGTAGGGGGGCTAATGCTTCTGTGTCGTCTTCTATGACGGTTGCCAGTGTTGGTGCGGCAAGCATGGCTGAGGCAATGGCTCCAGCCAGGAACAACTTTGATAGATTTTTCATTTATAACGGCTCTTAGAAAATTTACAACACCGAAAACGGTTAGGACTTAGTGTGTTGAAGGGGTGCTTTAGTTCACTCACTTCAACGGAGCAGACGGTCGTTTGGTCTACTTTATTGCAGTTTAGAGGCCAAACACGCGTGGTATCAAGCGGTTAGAGGCCGATGAACGATGTTTTGTGGATATAACGGCCGATGCTGGGCCACCCTCTGGGATTTATGTCATAATCCGGCCTTCTTTCAAGCTATACGAGCCAGTTTTCAGATGATGAAGTCCTTCTATTTCAACGCGTTATTCATTTTTCTTGTGGTTTATTCTGGCATGGCGTCAGGGGCAGAGGAAACTGCACCGACTGAAAGCACCCTGAACCGCGATATGGGGTATTTTTATGGCTACTCCTTCGGAAATATGCTGAAGGACGGTGGCAGTGTGGATGTAGATGTTGAGAGCCTGTTAGAAGGATTGAAGGACTCCCTGGCTGATAATCCCCCGGCATTGGACGGTGATCGAAGAGAGATGGTTTACCAGGAAGTTCGCGCGCGACAGCTAAGGACCCAGGAAGCTAAAAAGGCAGCTCAGGCCGCACAGGAGGAAGTCGCTCAGGCACAGAGTGAGATTAATCTCGCCAACGCCGATGCTTTCCTGATAGAAAATGGTACTCGTGAGGGCGTTCAGACGACCCCCACAGGACTACAATACGAGGTACTGGTTGAGGAAGGTGGTAAACATCCCTCAGCAATCAGTCGCGTAGTGGTCAATTATGTTGGTAGTTTCCCGGACGGCGGCATTTTCGATCAGTCAGGAGACAATCCTGCCGAGTTTGGGCTACAGCAGGTCATTGCAGGCTGGACGGAGGGGCTTCAACTCATGGGTGTGGGTGATAAATTCAGGTTCTACCTTCATCCTGACCTGGCCTACGGTGCAGGCTCGGTTGGCAGTATTCCTCCCAATAGCCTGTTGGTATTTGATATAGAGCTGCTCGAAATTAAGTAACTTCCAGACCGAGTTCCTCAAGAAGGGTTGCCGCCTGTTCGAGGTTAATTTTGACGCCGGTCATATCGATGTTCCTGACATCCAATCCTGACAGCGTTGCACCTCGCAGGTCTGCCTGCTTGAGCGTCACCCGATCAGCTTCAATATTGTGCAGCTCGCAATCCACAAGAATGGCGGCCGTCAGGTTAGCGCCATCCAGTCGTACATGGCTCATGCGGCTACCGGAAAAATCAACCTCCATCATATTCGAGCCGCCAAGATTGGCGTAAGCGAGGTTACAGTCGGTGATTGTTGCTTCGCATAGCTCCACGCGGTTGCCGATGGTTTTTGTTGCGCCAGCTCCCTGAAAATTTGCACCGGTTAGCTGGCACTCATGAAGCCTTGAGAGGTAGATTTCCGAGCGCGAAAACTCGCACAGCGTCAGGTCGCAGTGATCGAAGTCACAATCCTGAAGGACGGCAAACTTAAAGGTGCATCCCTGTTCCGTGGATTTATCGTAAAATTCACATCTGCGAAACTTCACCTGCCGAAAATCGATACTCGCGAAATCACAGTCGTTGAACACACACTGCTCAAATTCACTTTCCTGCAGCATGTGTCCGGTAAACGACACCTGATCGAACCGGCATTCTTTGAATGCCAGCTCACTCAGGTCCTCTGGCCAGCTGTCACCGGAAAAGGTTTGTGCAGTGAATGACGCTCCCGCGCTAATCGTGTTTAGCTTGCAAGGTTGGTCCTGTTTAATTTCCAAGTGCCTTTTTCAGC
>JABBBA010000310.1:5192-6298 GCA_018607685.1 K189A clade bacterium
GAAAGTGAGCGCCTGTCTTGCACCTTCAAACATGTCGGTCATACCGAAGAAGCCATGAATCATACCGTCGTATCTTTTCACGACGGTTGGGACGCCGGCAGCTTCCAGTGCGACGCCATAAGCTTCACCCTCGTCTCTTAGAGGGTCGAATTCAGCTGTCAGGATACAGGCCGGTGGAAGACCGGAAAGGTCCTTTTCGCGAATCGGGGATGCCAAAGGATGACTGCCGGAATCGTCGTGGCCGACGTACTGATCCCAAAACCACCGCATGCCTTCTCGGGTCAGGAAGTATCCTTCTGCATTGTCGATGTAAGACTGTGTGTCAAAATTGAAATCGATGACCGGGTAGAGCAACAGTTGGAACGCGATTCCTGAGTTGCCTTCTGCCCTTGCTTTTAAACAGAGCGCGGCGGCAAGATTCGAGCCCGCACTATCGCCCGCAACGGCAATTTTTGAAGGGTCTATTTTCAATGCGGCTGCGTTCTCCTGAACCCAGCATAGCCCCGTATAACAATCATCCAGGGGAGCAGGGAAGGGGTGTTCCGGTGCCAGTCGGTAGTCAACGGACACCACGGTATAGCCAGTCGCATTGGTGAGTTGAGTGCAGATGGTGTCGTGGGTATCGAGGTCGCCAATTACCCAACCACCGCCGTGTAAATACACGATACAGGGTGTGACTTCATCCGAAGCGCGATAGATCCTGACAGGGACACCATTTGCCGAAGTATCCTCCTGGCTGTGGACCTTCTCAGTGACCGCGGTACTTTGCATCGCCTTGTACATTGCGCGTCCTTCCTCTGGAGGGACATCGGACAATGCGGGTCCGCCGGCCTCGGCCATTTGTTTCAACATTGCATCTACTGCTGGATCTAGGGGCATTCTGGGTTTCCTTGTATTGTTGTCTGGTTTCTTTATTGTCGTCTACTTTACGTTTGTAACCCTCTAACCTGAGCAGGTCCCAATTAGGTTGTGCCAAGTAGAGCTGAGGGCTATTTATTGTCGTCTACTTTACGTTTGTAACCCTCTAACCTGAGCAGGTCCCAGTTCGACTGGTCCAAGTAGCGCTGAGGGCTCTTCACTCATCCCACCACCGTCTTCTCGACTGG
>JABBBA010000175.1 GCA_018607685.1 K189A clade bacterium
GAAAGGCGTGCGGTTTTACAAGCCCGCCTGGCTGGCCAGGCAATGAGGATTAGTGAGTCGATGGTTGGCGGGATGCAGAGAGTCTTGGTAACAGGTCTCTCCAGGAAGGATCCTGGCCAACTTCAGGGAAGAACGGAGAATAATCGAGTGGTTAATTTTGCCTCATCCAATCACGCTCTCATTGGCGGCTTCGCAGACGTCGAAATTGGTGAGGCCCTGCCTAACTCGTTGCGTGGACAACTCATTGATTGAGCTATTCATAGGCCATCAATAACGCTGTTAACAACGCTATAGATTGAACCGTTCGATTGAACTATTCCCGCCTGATTTGAAGGTATAAGCTAGCTAACCCGAAGCCAACTCATGATGAATTTGCAAACCCCTGAGCCTTACCAGGTTACCCTGGAGCCAAACGATTCCCGTCAACTTGCCACACTTTGCGGGCCTCTTGACGCGAACCTGAAACAGATCGAAAAACGCCTGGGCATCACCGTCAACAACCGCGGCAATGATTTTCAGCTGGTTGGTGAGGTCGGTGTGGTTCGCGCCGCGGGCGAGTTGTTGAAACAGCTTTACCGAGAGGTCTCGGGTGGTACTAAATTGACACCGGAAGTTGTGCATCTTTTTTTGCAGGAATCCGGGGTAGAAGCGTTACTGGATCCCGATGCTGAAGACCAGAACCTCATACGCACGCGAAAGAAGAGTATTAAGCCGAGAGGCGATAACCAGATTCGGTACGTCGATGCGATTCGAGGAAACGATATTAATTTCGGCATTGGTCCTGCTGGAACGGGTAAAACCTATCTGGCGGTTGCCTGTGCCGTCGAGGCCCTGGAGCAGGAAAGAATCAGAAGGATTCTTCTGGTTCGGCCCGCCGTCGAGGCTGGTGAGAAGTTGGGTTTTTTACCGGGCGATCTGGCCCAGAAAATTGACCCTTACCTCAGGCCCCTTTATGACGCGCTCTATGAGTTGCTGGGTTTTGAGAAGGTAGAGAAATTGATAGAACGCAATGTCATTGAAGTGGCGCCTCTTGCTTTTATGCGTGGGCGGACGCTCAATGATTCATTTATCATTCTTGATGAAAGTCAGAATACGACGGCGGAGCAAATGAAAATGTTTCTTACCCGTATTGGTTTTGGTTCTACCGTGGTTATTACCGGGGACATTACCCAGATCGATTTGCCGGTGAAGACATTGTCTGGCCTGAAACACGCCCTGGTGGTACTCGACGAAGTGGCGGGGATCTCGTTCACTCATTTCGGTGTGAAGGACGTGGTAAGACATCCACTGGTACAAAGAATTGTAGAAGCCTATGGCAAGTCTGAAGCCAGCGAAGACCGGAGCTAGTCTCGTGCACCAGGTGGAGGTGTCCAGGAGCGTAGCGTTGCTTCCCGAAGAGCCGGGTGAGGTCCAGGTTGTATCCTGGCTCAAATTCGCGCTTGATTACCTTGATCGTCAGTCGTCGGAAGTTTCAGTCAATATTGTGGGTGAAGAGGAAATCACAGCGCTTAATGCCCAGTATCGCGGTCAGGAAAAGGCGACGAATGTACTTTCATTTCCTGCCGGCGTATCGATCGAGAAAGTCGAGTTTTTAGGCGATATTGTGATCTGCAGCAAGGTGGTTAAGTTCGAGTCGGATCAGTATGGTAGGGCTTTTAAGGATCGTTACGCGCATATGCTGATTCATGGTTTACTGCATTTGTTAGGTTTTGATCACATGGAAGAGGCAGCACAAATCCAGATGGAACACATGGAGACAGAATTGTTATCAAGGCTAGGCATGGGGAACCCTTATGAGTGATCAGGACAGTTCAAAATCCTGGTTGGAAAAGCTTTCCCTGGCGTTAAATGGTGAGCCCAGTTCCCGTGCGGAGCTACTTGAGTTGCTTCGTTCCGCGGAACAGCGTGAGTTACTTGATGGTGAAGCGCTCAGTATTATTGAGGGAGCGCTCTCCGTCTCTGATATGCAGGTTCGGGAGATTATGATTCCCCGTGCCCAGGTTGTGTTTGTTCGCCTTGACCAGGACCCGGAGGAATTTCTTCCGCTGGTTATCGGCAGCGGCCACTCGCGGTTTCCTGTCATTGGAGAAAACCAGGACGAGATAGTCGGTATCCTGCTCGCCAAAGACCTGCTTCCGCTGGCCCAAAAAAGCAGTAAACAGAAGTTCAACCTCCGCGACAGTCTGAGGCGGTCAACCTCTATTCCCGAGAGCAAGCGACTGGACGTGTTGCTGCAGGAGTTTCGTGCTACCCGTAACCACCTTGCGGTTGTTTATGACGAGTACGGCGGGATAAGTGGCATCGTGACGATTGAAGATGTTCTGGAGCAGATAGTCGGTGATATCGAAGACGAGTACGACTTTGAGGAAGAAGGCTTTATCAACAAGCACACCAATGGCTCTTACACGATTAAAGCGCTGACGCCGATTGAAGATTTCAACGAACATTTTGAGACCGAGTTCAGCGATGAAGAGTTCGACACCATTGGTGGCCTTGTCACGAATTGTTTCGGGCATCTTCCAAAACGAGATGAACAGGTGTCTGTGGAAGATTTCAGTTTCAAGGTATTGAATGCCGACGGCCGGCGGGTTCACCTTCTGCAAATGACCAAACCGAACTAGCCGTGACGGGTTCGAAGCCCCATAGCCGGCGCGATATTATTTTCGATGTTGTCGCCCTGCTCGGTGGTGCGCTGTTTTCCCTTAGTCTCTCCCCCCTGGGATTCTGGCCGTTGGCTTTTGCATCCCCTGCCGCCCTGTATGCTGTGACCCGGAAAGGTTCAGTCAAGCGAACTATCCTTCGGTTTTATCTTTATAACGTTGGCCTTTTTGGAGTAGGTGTATCCTGGATATTTGTATCCATAAATGAATTCGGTAATGCGTCCGTGTTCCTCTCGGGCGTTCTGGTTTCTCTGTTTGTCCTGGCGTATTCGCTGACCTGTGTCCCGCAGGCTGTTCTCTATGCCCGCTATTTCAGGCGGCCGGCAATGCTTGGCGCTTCCGCTTTTTCTGGATTGTGGGTTCTGCAGGAATGGTTTCGGTCCTGGTTTCTGACGGGGTTTCCATGGTTGTTCGTGGGTTATGGGGCGATGGGCTCGCCGCTGGAAAATATCGCACCGATTGCCGGCGTGTTTGGTGTCAGTCTTGTCGCTGTATTTATTGCAACGAGCCTGTATGTTGCCGCAGAGCGTCGTTCCTGGAGATCGTTGATTCCAGGGCTCGCGCTGGTTCTGGTGAGTTTTTCAGCCGGTTATCTGTCATTTACCAGTCATGAACGAATGGTGTCTGTCTCTCTGATTCAGGGGAATATTGACCAGCATGCAAAGTGGTACCCCCAGAACCGCCAGCCAATCATTGATCTGTATAAGAACGCGACTGAAACAGAATGGGGGCGCGATCTGGTGATATGGCCAGAGGCCTCGATTACATTGTTTCATGAGCAGGCGACGGATGTTCTGGAAGCGCTTGATAGGCGGGCCTCAATGTCAGGGTCTGCACTGGTGCTTGGCATTCCAGACCGTCATGAGTCCGGGGGCTTCGAGAACACCGTGATCGTTTTAGGCGAGGGTGATGGGCAATACGTAAAACGCCGGCTGGTGCCATTCGGTGAATACGTTCCCTTTGAAGACTACCTTCGCGGGCTGATTGGTTTTTTCAATTTACCAATGTCCCGTAACACGACCGGGCCGGAAGAGCAGAAGCCTCTTATGGCGGGTGGTAACCGACTGTCCCTGTCGATCTGCTATGAGGTGGTTTATCCGGAGTTGGTGAGGTCATCCGTCCAATCTCCAGACCTGCTGGTGACCGTCAGTAACGACACCTGGTTTGGTACTTCTGTCGGGCCCTGGCAACACTTCCAGATGGCAAGGATGAGAGCGCTTGAAAATGGCCGCGCGATGGTTAGGGCCACCAATAATGGTGTTACGGCACTGGTGGACCATCGGGGTGTGGTGCAGGCGAGCCTGCCTCAGTTCAAGGCCGGGATCCTGCGCGGAGAGGTCGAGGTGCGGTCCGGGGCCACGCCTTTCAGTCAATTTGGCAGTTATCCGGTCCTTTGTTTCTGCCTGCTGTTAGTTGGAATTGCCAGCCAGCGCCGGGATCAGTGATATGCCCGGTCAATTGCATCATGTAGAATTGCGGCTTTTTTGATGCAATGACTCTTCACCAAAACATAAGCGTGAGTGAACATTAAGTACAGCCATGAGTGAAAATAATTACAGTCATACCGAGATAGAACGGGAAGTTCAGAAGCACTGGGCCGACAACGGCAGCTTTGAAGTCACTGAGAACAGCGACAAGCCCAAGTTCTATTGCCTGGCGATGTTCCCGTATCCCAGCGGTCAGCTGCACATGGGGCATGTCCGAACCTACACGTTGGGTGATGTGATTGGCCGATTCCAGCGACTTAAGGGAAAGAATGTACTGCAGCCGATGGGTTGGGATGCCTTTGGATTGCCCGCAGAGAATGCAGCCATCAAGAGAAATATACCTCCCGCAAAATGGACCTACCGGAACATAGCGCATATGCGTACCCAGATGAAGGCGCTTGGGTTTGCATTTGACTGGAGTCGCGAGTTTGAAACCTGCGACCCGCAATACTATAAATGGGAACAATGGTTCTTTACCCGGCTGTTTCGAAAAGGCCTCGTTTACAAAAAAGCAGCCTTCGTCAATTGGGACCCGGTGGACCAGACGGTCCTCGCGAACGAGCAGGTCATTGATGGCCGCGGCTGGCGATCCGACGCGCTGGTCGAGAGACGCGAGCTCGCGCAGTGGTTTGTAAAGATCACAGATTACGCCGAGGAGTTGCTTGAATTTTTAGATAGGCTTCCCGGTTGGCCTGACAAAATCAAGACGATGCAGCGGAATTGGATTGGGCGCTCTGAAGGCCTGGAAATCCAATTTCAGTTGAACGGTACTGAGTCTGTCTCCGTCTATACCACCCGACCTGACACCTTGATGGGTGTCACCTACCTCGCCGTCGCGCCACAGCACCCAATTGCGGTATCCGCCGCAGAGGGTAATGCCGAACTGCAGACATTTCTTGATGACTGTAACCAAACGAAAGTTGCAGAAGCGGATATGGCGAAGCTGGAGAAGCAGGGGATGCCAACGGGGCAGAATGTCATCCATCCCATTACCGGTGAGTCGGTTCCTGTCTGGGTCGCCAACTTTGTCCTGATGGAATACGGTTCCGGTGCTGTTATGTCGGTGCCTGGCCATGATCAACGGGACTGGGAATTTGCCAGGAAGTACAACCTGGCAATCAAACAGGTTATAGGCCCGGCGGCAGGTAGCCAGGGTGACTGCAACCTGGAAGCTGAAGCGTTTACCGAGCGCGGTTTGCTGGTGAATTCCGGTGATTATGACGGATTGGATTTCGATCAGGCCTTCGATGCGATTGCTGAAGCACTGGCCCAGAAGAATTGTGGCGAGAGACAAACCAATTACCGGTTGCGTGACTGGGGAGTTTCGCGGCAACGCTATTGGGGATGCCCGATTCCCATTATCAATTGTGATAAATGCGGTCCCGTGCCTGTGCCCGATGAAGATTTGCCTGTTGAGCTGCCAACGGATGTTGAGTTTGAAGGCGTAGGGTCTCCCATCAAAAAGATGAAGGACTGGTACGAGACCACCTGCCCGGATTGTGGCGCTGCTGCCATTCGAGAGACTGATACGTTTGATACATTCATGGAATCTTCCTGGTACTACGCCAGGTTCGCTAGCCATAACGATAGTGAAGGTATGCTCGACGAGCGTGCCAAGTACTGGACGTCGGTTGATCACTATGTCGGTGGAGAAGAGCACGCAATTCTGCACCTGCTGTATGCCCGTTTCTTCCATAAGCTGATGCGTGATGAGGGGCTGGTCGAGTCAGATGAACCCTTCGAGAAGCTGCTGGCGCTGGGCATGGTGCTTCAGGGTGGAACAAAGATGTCCAAGTCAGCGGGAGATGCAGGTGACCCACAACATTTGATGGACCGGTTTGGTGCCGATGCCGTCAGAATGGCGATGATGTTTGCGGCACCACCCGAACAATCGTTTGAGTGGTCCGAAAATGGCGTTGAGTCTGCAAACAAGTGGCTCAGGACCAGGCTTTGGAATACGGCGGTCGAGCATCTCAAAGGTGGCGAGATTCCTGCTCTTGATACTGCTTCGCTGTCCAGCAAGCAAAAAGACCTTCGGCGCCTGGTGCACGAAACGCTGGCTAAATGTGAAGATGACTTTGATCGCAGGTTGGCGTTCAACACCGTCATAGCGGCAGTTATGT
>JABBBA010000183.1 GCA_018607685.1 K189A clade bacterium
ATCGTGAAAAACTCCAGGAGCGAGTTGCGAAACTGGCCGGTGGTGTTGCTGTACTTAAGGTTGGCGCTGCGACTGAAGTAGAAATGAAAGAGAAGAAAGCGCGGGTTGAAGATGCGCTGAACTCTACTCGAGCTGCTGTCGAGGAAGGTATCGTTGCTGGTGGTGGTGTTGCACTTATTCGTGCCGTCAATGCAATTGAAGGCCTGAAAGGTGACAACGAAGACCAGAACGTTGGTATTAATCTGGCACGTCGTGCGATGGAAGCACCTCTGCGTCAGATCGTCGCTAACGCCGGTGAGGAATCTTCTGTTGTGGTCGATAAGGTCAAGCAGATGAAAGGTAACGAAGGCTACAATGCAGCGACTGGTGAATACGGCGATATGATCGCGTTCGGTATTCCTGATCCTGCCAAGGTAACTCGTACGGCACTTCAGGCGGCTGCTTCGGTTGCTGGTCTTATGATCACGACTGAATGCATGATCACCGACGTCGTCGATGATAATGCCGGTGGCGGCATGCCAGGTGGAATGCCTGATATGGGCGGCATGGGCGGTATGGGCGGCATGATGTAAATAGGGTTCTTTTTTGGTCGTCTACTTGGCGTTTGTATCCCGCGACCTTTTTCAGGTCCCAGGATGGACTGCCAAGTAACGCTGAAGGCTCTTTGCCACTGGCAAGATAAAAAACCCCGCAAATTGCGGGGTTTTTTTATGGGTGTTCTTTGTGGCTTCTAATCGTATACGTCCATAGAAAGCCTAAAAAATGAATGTTATCATCGGGATACGACAATACGAGGGTCAGGTCTTGGGTTTTCCGGGCTGACCTAAAATAACAATAAGAGAGGGCAATCTAATGGGCGATATAGCGTTGTTTACGAGCTATGGTCTGGACTATCTGTTTCGCTGGGGTCACTTCATGGCCGGCATTACCTGGATCGGGGTTCTGTACTACTTCAACTTTATTCAGGGCGAGTATTTCAAGGAAGCTGAAGATGCTCATCGCTCTGGAGCGATTCAAAAATTAGTACCTCGCGCACTCTGGTGGTTCCGGTGGGGGGCCATGTTTACGTTCCTGACGGGTGTTGTCCTTCTGGGCTTCCGTCACGCAGGGATTTCCTACGATATAACGGTAGGTGCAACCCTTGGTACATTGATGTTCCTTAATGTCTGGTTGATCATCTGGCCGGCACAGAAGATTGTTATCGCCTCTGCAACCCAGGTTGCGCAAGGTGGCGAAGCACTTCCGGAAGCGGCGGGCGCAGCACCGAAGGCTGCACTGGCTTCCAGAACCAACGTACTCTTCTCTGCGCCCATGCTCTTTTTCATGGGCTCTTCGAGCCATATGAGTAATGGTCTTGTAGCAGATGCCAGCACCGTTGGTTTAGGTGTTGTTATGCTGCTGATCCTGATACTGGAAGGAAATGCGATATTCGGTAAGCAGGGTCCGATGACCAAGGTATCTGGCGTTATCGGTTGTAGTATAGGCTTGACTGCCGTTCTCTACGGACTAATGGTTGCCCTGTAACACGAGGCAAACCTGTTAAGAAAGGGCTCCCATAGGAGCCCTTTTTGTTAAAGCAAAAAGGTAAATAACCAGAAAGCTATGTCGGACCAGAAAGAAATCATTCCCTCCATAAAACCCGCCCAGGATGAGGTTGCCTCCTACAGGCGGAGCGGTCGATCCGAAGCACCGAAGCAAAGTAATTTTAATGGCTTGCTGGTGTTCGTCATCGTGCTTATGGCCATCATGATGGGGTTTGGGGGGTACACGATCTATGAGGTTCAGGAGAAACTGGCGCGCTCAAACGAGTTACTTGATCAGGGCCAGGAAAACATTCGTCAGCTCGAGAGTAGGCTGGCAGCGACAGGCACCGATGTATCCAAAACTCTTGTGGATCTGAAGGCGCAGGTGAGCACAAACTTCACAGAGATAGACAAGCTTTGGGCTGTCTCCCACAGGCAGAATAAACCCAATATCCAGAAGAACGTGCGAGCAATTGCAGGCTTAAAAGACGACCTGGGTGCGAAAATCAACTCAATGAACGCATCGGTCAAGACGATGTCATCCCAGAACCAGGCCACGCTGAAGGAAGTATCCGGACTTCGGGAAGGCTTGCTGCAGGACAACGAAGAATTGATTACAGAAGTCGCCTTGCTTCGGGGACAGGTTCAGGATCAGGCGGTTGCCCAGGAGGCAACAAAACGGAACGTCAATGCGCTTGACCGGAAGATGAAAGAAACCCAGGAAGCGATTGCTTCCATTGATGCGCACCGGGGGCAGCTTTCACAGAAGCTGAATGAACTCCAAAACGAAATCCAGAGCGGCACTAGTCCTATTCAATAACCCCTCCTAAGGGTTGTTCTGCCAGTCCTCAACAATATTGATAACGTAGGCGTAGCCTTCGAAGTTCATCACCACCCCAACTTCTGTAATTTCCACCAGCTGAAAGGCGTCGCTAACCAGGTCTCCCTCGCTTCTGGATACCCCATTGATGTTCACCATGCGCAGATCCGGATCGGAAGCATAGATATGAGCGGTGATCAGTATCTCAGGTAATCGACGGCTAATGTGGTCGGGCAGGTCGTTGACGGTGCCGGTATATCCTGTGCTGACGGGTGCTGTAAAACCAGCCGGTTGGGCCGCGGCTAAGTTCGAAGAGGCCACGGGCACCACAACGGTACCAGCGTTGGCCGCCGTGGGTGAGTCCGCAGATGGACCAATATTTTGCATCGGGTTGCCAATCTCTGACGGAGCGTCATTGCCGAAATAGATGAAAACACCAATGGAATTAAAGATGACCAGTAGTGCCAGCAGGTAAAGGAAGTGTCTGAGCTGGAAGCGGCTGGGAACCGGTTCACCCTGCAGGCTTTTTAAGCCCGGTGTTTGTTTGCGTTCACGCTCCTGTTCCGATTTGTTCAGTGCATCAAGAATGTATGACATGCCGTTACCCCTGATCCCTTGAATGGAGTGTCGGGATGCTCATCGCTTCCACGTCATTCAAATGTATCCAGGTGACAGGGTCCACGATACCGTTGGGCGACAAGCCGGCACCTCTTTGAAAGTCCCGCACCCTTTCTTCTAATGAATCATTGAAAGTGAAGCCTGTTTGCAGGGGAGGTGAATGACCTTCGATCATGGCGAGCTGTACAACCAGCCAGTCTACCGCTGCACCACTGTCATTCTTTTTGAGCGGTGCCTGATAAGCGGGTGGCATACGCCACAGCATTCGCGCAATGCCATCATAGTTTGATTCAAACTCAGCCTGAGTAAGATTAAATTGATCTGAACCAGCGATAACGGTAAAGGTGTCATCAAGTATCTGTGCAAGCGTAAAGTACTCGGTGTTGAGTTGAACAATAACGGGTCTGTTGAGTTCTCTCAGCTCTGGAAGCTTGGCGGAGCTTTCGAGACAGCTGAGACCAATCGCCCTGGCAAGTTCGCAGGGGTCTGAAGCCTTGTCCTCAAAGCTGGTTCCCCAGAGGGCGAACAGGTCGTGATATGCATCAGACGCGGAGGCGTGTCCCTGGATGCTTAATTGGATCGTTACCGGTACGGGCTGTGTCGGTATCATCGATGTGGCGGCCGGTGCAGGTTCACCGGTCGCGATCTCAGTCATGCCAGGCGTTATCACGTTTGTGGGACGCAGAGTCCAGGCGCCGATGATGACCAGCACCAATGCAGCGGCAATGGCGACGATCCTAATGGGCTTGGTGGTCTGACGTCGAGTACCAAGCACTTCGTCAGCTGCCCGGCTAATGATTCCTGGTGTTACCTGTCGCTTGTGTTCAGCGTAGGCCCCCAGCAGCGCACGATCACAGATAAGGTTAATAACGCGGGGAATACCGGTGCTGATTCGGTACACCTTTTTTACGGCAGACTGTGTGAAAAGGTCCGGTTCGCCATGGGCGATTGCCAGGCGATGGACAATATAGGCTTCAGTTTCACCCGCATCGAGTGCGTCCAGGTGGAACCTGGCGGTGATTCGCTGGCTGAACTGACGCAGGCTTCTGTCTTCCAGCATGTCTAACAGTTCTGGTTGTCCAAGCAGAATGATCTGCAGTAATTTCCGCTCGTTTGTCTCCAGGTTGGTTAACAGTCTCAGTTGTTCCAGGAGTTCATAGGAGAGGTTCTGGGCCTCGTCGATAATGAGCACAGCCTTTCGATGGTTGCTGTGACTGTTCAGTAGATATGCATTTAGATGGTCGACCAGGACTTTTAGTGATGCAGTATCCGGGTAACTGATGCCAAACTCGTCGCAAATTGTCGCAAGCAGCTCTGCAGCACTGACACGCGGGTTCAGCACGAATGCTGTATCAACATCCTTGGGGATCTGTTCAAGCAGGCATCGGCATAAGGTAGTCTTACCGGTACCAACTTCGCCCGTCAGCAGGATGAAACCACCATCGGATTGAACACCATAGAGCAGGTGGGCAAGGGCGTCACGATGGCGCCTGCTCATAAATAAATATTGCGGGTTGGGCGCAATGGAAAAAGGCGCTTCCGTAAGGCCGAAGTGTTCCGTGTACATACCGGTACCTTATCAGGCGGTCTTACTGGTCGCTACTGCACAGCTAGCTCTCTTTACTCCCTTTGCACCGTTTGTCCTGTAACCTCTCTATGAATCTGAGGTTCAGGGAACCAGCATTGTCCGTCATAGTTAGAGTCTCAATCACGCTTTGTTTGCTGGTCCTTGTGTCTGGCTGCGAATCTCTTCAGTTCTATCAGCAGGCAGCCAGAGGGCAGGCCGCGTTGTGGTGGGGCCAGACGCCTACCGATGAATTGCTCCAGTCAGAAATTGATCCTGCACTCCGCGATCGGATTGAACTGGCGGGCGAGATACTGGATTTCGCTGCAGGGATTGGCCTGCCCGTGAATGGTGCTTATCAGGCCTATGTTGAGACCGGTGAACCCTATGTTGTCTGGAATGTTTTTGCGGCAAAGCCCTATGAGCTCGCGCTAAAAACATCATGTTTTCCGATCGCGGGCTGTGTGACCTATCGCGGCTATTTCAAGCGTGGCGACGCGGGCAGGTATGCCAAGCGTTTGGAGGACAAGGGCTATGAAGTCTATGTGGGTGGGGTGGCCGCCTATTCAACCCTTGGGTGGTTTAACGATCCGTTGCTGGATACCTTCCTGTTTCGTTCCGACGAGCAACTGGCAGCGCTACTGTTCCATGAGTTGGCGCACCGCGTTGTTTACGTGAAAGATGACACTCGCTTCAATGAAAGCCTGGCGACGACTATTGAGTTGTATGCACTGGAACAGTGGCTACTGGCCCGGGGTGAATCGTATCGGTTTGATCGCTACAGATTAAGCCTGGCTCGAAGAGATTCCGTTATTGAGCTCATTATGAAAGCGCGCAAAGGTTTGGAGGTTTTGTACGATTCCGGATTACCGGTGGCTGAGATGGAGGTAAAGAAGCAGTCCATCTTCCAGGAGATGCGCGATGCCGATTCTCTGTTGCGTGCTGGCTGGACCGGCGGCGAAGAGTTTTACCGCTGGATGCAGGGGCCTATGAGCAATGCAAAGCTGGAAACAGTGGCGGACTACAATGAATGGGTCCGGCCGTTAACGGCCAGGCTGGAAGCGCTGGGTTTTGAGCAGTTTAAGCGCGAGCTTGCAAGGCTTGCCAGTTTGTCGCGACCGATGCGTGAGGCAGAGCTCACTGCATTCAGATCAACAGATAACACATCACGCTGATCAGAAAGACACCCACAAAGTTGAGAACGACACCTTCGCGCGCCATCAGGCTGGTGGGAAACCTGCCGGTAGAGAAAACAATCGTATTTGGTGCTGTGGCGACGGGTAACATAAATGCACAGCTGGCACTCATCGCGGCGGGCACCATTAGAACCTCGGGCGCAATTCCGGCTGCGATAGCCGCCGCCGCAAGGATTGGCATCATGAGTGTCGTCGTTGCCGTATTGCTCGTCATCTCTGTCAGGAAAGTAATACAGAGACAAATGACCAGCATCATGGCGAGGATTGGCCAGCCAGCGATGTCTGCCAGTGCATTGCCGAGTGCAGCGCTGAGGCCGGAGAGCACAAATGCTTTAGCAATGGCGATACCACCACCAAACAGAATTAGCATTCCCCATGGAATACGACCTGCGGTCTCCCAGTCCAGTAGTCGAGAGCCTTTCCCGTTGGGGATCAAAAACATTGCGACCACGGCGAGTAACGCAACACTTGCGTCGTTTGCACCGGGGACATCGAGCCAGGTTTTCCAGCCA
>JABBBA010000332.1 GCA_018607685.1 K189A clade bacterium
TTCCGCTGATTGTGACGCAAATGATCCTCACTGCCTGTCTCAACGTAATAAACTTGTATTCAATGAAATAACTTCTAACGAAATAAGGAACGCTAATGGTATCTCGAAGACGGTTCGTCAAGCTCTCGGCAGTTGCTGCTGCAATTCCGTTGTTCAGTCAGGTCAATCTGGTTTCTTCCGCATCCGCTGCAGCGATGGCGAAGGTGCCGACTGATGACCCGGCGGCGGTTGCATTAAAATATGTGGAGGTCGCTACCACCGCGACCAGAACAGACAAGATGGGCGTCGCCGGGTCTGAACAGATTTGCGGCAATTGCAGGTTCTATAAAGATAGCGAAACGCCGGAATGGGGTGGTTGTACATTGTTCCAGAACCGACTGGTAGCGAAAGAAGGCTGGTGTGTGGGCTGGGTTCCGACCGCATAGCGTCATGGAAAAGAAACGGTCAATTCTGGAAGTCAGGCAGGCGATGGATCAAATCGAGCGCGATCTGGATGCAGGGATCTATCAGGTGGGAGGCTGGCAAAAGTGTCTCGCTCAGATAAAGGATCTGGACGAGGGCGCAAGCTCGATGCTGAGTCCGGACCTGACGCGGATCAGCAACAAGCTCCACCGACGTAATCGGTTCCCTGAAGTACAGGCATGGATGGGGTTTGTGTTCGAGTATGTGTTACTTGCGACTAGCATCCTTCTGATGACAGCTGAAAGCACGCTGCTGCGCCTGGTCTCAGTTATTCTGCTGGCATTGTGTCTTCAGCCATTGATCAAAATCTCTGCAGGATTACTCCTTGGCGTCCGTTATGCCTACGTCTTCCTCTGGTACGTTGAACCGCGATTCAAGATGCAGTTTGGGACCTATCAAAGGCTTGAAAAGTGGAAGAAGCTGGCGTTGCAGCTCTCGGGCAGCATTGGAACGCCGATAGCCCTCCTCGTCGGATGGCGAGTCCTGGATGATGAACCTCTGCTGGCGGCATTGTGCCTGGCGGGTGCAATCGGGGCGTTGTTAATGCAGGTAGCCGCTTTTGCTGCTGTTTGGTTTGGGGTTAGGAAGCTGGGGCCATTTCTTCTGACAAACCTGACCACACCGGCACTACTGGCGAAAGAATGGAAAGAGCGTTAGACAGTGAATCGAAATCAGGACATGCGATGGATTTTCAAGAGATAGTTTACAACGAACTCACGCAGCCTGTTGTGGCGTTGTGTGAAATGTTGGTCGAAGAAGGGCAGATGGATCAGCACGCCTTTTTTGCCGGCCTGTTACCCCTGTTGGCTGAACCCGAGCGAGAGGAAATGGTGCTGGCTGCCGTGATAGAGCTCTCTAAATGTGCGTTCCTTGGATTTCAGTTCAGCCCTCCGGTGGCCCTGCATATTGACCAGCTGCTGGAGCGATCCATTGATCTTGCACATACCATGTCTGCGGATGGAATGAATTAGATATGGGGGGCGAGGAAGCTCTGCCTGGCAGACTGCAAACAACAACGATTACATCCCTCAGGGAACAAAAGGGGGTAATTGATCAGCTCGTGCTTCTCAGTCACGACCCTGGTATTTATCTGGTTCAGGTAAAAATTCGAGGCAGCTTCTATCGGGTCATTGATCCGGAAGGGGCGAATCTGGTCTTCCGTAGCCAGATGGCTGCGAAAAAAGCGCTTGAGGGACTCAATGTAGTACAAGCGGTGCTTGAACATCAGAGCAGTTACGACGAGATGATTGGTCAGGGTCGTCGCGAACAATCGAACAGGCTTCAGGTGCCGATCGCCCTGTTTTCAAACGACTAGTTCCTGCTAAAACTCCCCTGGGATCGATGATCCATTCCGGCCCCGGCCTCGTATATATCTGTTTCCAATCCACAATCCCGGTTTTTGGTCGAGGGGCCTGAGTTTCTCGCCGCCTGTAATAGCAGCCGAAGAGCTTGCCTGCCGCAATGTGGTAACAAACTTTTTGTCACTGACGGTACCCCCTGCAAGGGTGCTGTTTCTGGAGCGTACGTGAGTAACAAACATTTGGTTGTCAGTTTTATTGTCCTGGCTATGACGCTTTGGGTTTTCTCAGGGGAATGGAGCAACAGCATTGTTGAAGCGGATGAGCCTTCACCTCTGGAGCCTGGAACAATTAATGATGTCGCCCTGGTGCGTGCAGTTCAGAGCCAGGCAGAGACCAGAACATTATTCCTTGAGGTAAGGGGACAGACTGCTGCGAACCGAATGGTCGAGGTAAAGGCAGAAGTCGCTGGCAAGGTAACCGATCTACCCGGTGAAAAAGGTCTCTTCGTTAACAAGGGTGATCTACTTTGCCGGGTGGCGGAAGATGCACGAAGGGCGCAATACACACAGGCCCTGGCCGAGCTTGATAGCGCGAAGCTGGAATATGACGGCTTTGTAGACCTTAATAAAAGAGGGCTGCAATCCGAGATCGTGCTGGCAAAGGCAAAGGCTGCGCTTGAGCAGACCAGAACCAGAACCGAGGATGCCCGACTGGCGTTGGTGAAGACCAAAATCACTGCGCCATTTAATGGCGTAGTAACGAGCCAGGAAGTCGAGGTGGGTGATTACCTTAGCCCGGGTTCGGTTTGTGTCAGTCTCATGGAAGTAGACCCAATGCTTGTGGCAGGACAGATTGCAGAGAAGAGCATAGGACTTGTTAATCTTGAAGACGAGGTCAATATTCAGCTGATTACGGGCGAGAGTTATGTCGGTGAAGTCAGCTATGTTGGACATGCGCCCGATACCACGACGCGAACTTATCCGGTGGAAGTGACTATCGCTAATCCAGGTGCACTAATTCGAACAGGTCTGACTGCTGCAATGCAGGTACCCGTGGGTGCAGAGAAGGTACACCTGATTTCACCGGCCAGTCTTGTACTTGATGATGCAGGAAGCGTTGGTGTAAGGGTTGTTGACGGCGATAGCCGGGTGAGTTTCATGCCAGTTGCCATTGCAGATGAGAATCCTGCTGGTATCTGGGTTAAGGGATTACCGGATTCTGTCGACCTTATTACCGTCGGCCAGGAAGAAGTGTCAGAGGGGCAACTGGTCAGTATTGATTACTCGCTTCTAAACAGTCTGGTGACGACGCCATGAATTTTATTGGCGGGGCGATCGACAGAACCCGAACGGTCTTATCATTGCTCGCTGCCATAATGTTTGCCGGAATCGTTTCCTACAACCTGATTCCTGTTGAATCTGATCCTGATGTCGCGATACCTATCATTTTCGTCATGATTCCTCATGAGGGGATTTCGCCGGAGGATTCAGAAAGGCTGTTGTCTCGTCCAATGGAGCTCGAGCTCCGTACGCTGGAAGGGGTAAAGGACATCAACAGCTATTCCGCTGAGGGTGCCGCGACCCTGATAATCGAGTTTGATAGCTCCTTTGATCAGGATCAGGCGGTCACAGATGTACGTGAAGCCGTCGATACAGCGAAGGCGAAAATCCCATCGACCGCGGAGGAGCCGATTGTCAAAGAGGTTTCGTCGTCAGATTTTCCCATTATCACGATTAGTGTCGGAGGTGAGGGCATTCCTGACCGGACTCGCTATAAAATGGCCAGACAGCTGAAGGATGAGATTGAAGGCATCAGCGAAGTCCTGGAAGCTCGTCTGGAGGGCAATCGGGAGGAATTACTTGAAGCAGTGATTGATCCAGCCCAGCTCGAGGCATACGGGATAAGCAATGACGAATTGTTGTCGGCGGTTGCCCGAAACAATCGACTCATCGCCGCCGGTTCAGTCGACACCGGCCGCGGTAGTTTTTCTATCAAGATACCCAGTGTGATCGAAAGTGTTGAAGACGTGCTGTCGATACCGATCACGGCGACATCCTTTGGCGTGATTACACTTGAGGATGTTGTAACACTGCGCAGGACCTTCAAAGATGCTGAAGGTTATACGCGGACAAACGGTTCCTCGGCTGTTGTTATCGAGGTCACAAAAAGACCGGGCACCAGTCTTGTAAAGGTCGTGGGTGAGATCAAATCTCGTGTTGAAATGACGCGTAAAGATTTTCCAGCTAACGTTGAAATCAACTACATAGCGGATATGACGCCGGATACGGTTGAACAAATTTCAACGCTCGAAGGCAACATATCGACAGCAATGTTTCTTGTGCTTACCGTGGTGGTCGCCACCATTGGCGTTCGATCAGGCCTTCTGGTGGCCTTCGGCATTCCTTTCTCTTTCATGTTTGCTTTTATCTTCGTCAACCTTCTGGGCTTCACCTATAACTTTATGGTGATGTTTGGCATGCTGCTGGGGCTGGGTATGCTCATTGATGGCGCCATTGTTGTAGTGGAGCTGGCAGATAGACGGATGAAGTCAGGTGAGTCACCCAAGGCGGCCTATATTTATTCGACCAGACGTATGTTCTTACCTGTGCTGGCGTCAACGGGCACAACGCTCGCGGCTTTTCTACCCTTGATGTTCTGGCCGGGGGTGACCGGTCAGTTTATGCAGTACCTGCCGGTCACGGTGTTTGCCGTACTGATAGGCGCGCTTGTCTATGCATTGTTTTTCGCGCCCGTGCTGGGTGCAATCATCAGCAGGAAGCAGTCCGGTGAGGAATCAGGTTCGACAATGCTGGTGGACCAGGGGCGATTTGATGAAATCGGCGGCATTGTCGGGATTTATGCTCGAGTTCTAAGGTTCAGTACCAACAGACCTTTAGTGGTAATTGGCATCACTCTCGCCGCGATGTTCGGCATTATCCAATTGTATGCCGTTGCTGGAAACGGTTCCCAGTTTTTTGTGGATGTTGAGCCTGGTTTTACAGGTGTGAATGTCAGTGCACGTGGTAACTACTCGGCTGAAGAATTGCGAGACATTGTCACTGACGTTGAAAAACGCGTGTTGGCGGTTGGCGACATAGAAAGTATTTATACCCGAACGGGAGAGGGTGGCCTGAGTTTCGGCCCTGGTGGTACAACACCCGATCGTATCGGCAGTATGTTTATTCAGATGAGTGACAGAAGGGAACGCACTCTCAATGGTCACGAGTTGGAACAGGCCTACGAGGCAGTTATCCAGGATATTCCAGGGGTGCGAGCAGAGATGAGGCCCCAACAGATGGGGCCGCCGGTCGGTAAAGAGATCCAGATTCAACTCAGTGGTCCTGACCTTGGTGCCCTGGCGCAGGAAGCAAGAAAGTTGAGTGCGCATCTTAAGTCTATGGATGGCCTGGTGGCGGTTGACGATACAGCGCCCGTGCCGGGTATCGAATGGCAGGTGCAGGTGGACAGGGCAAAAGCCGCCATGTCCGGCGTGGATGTCTCGAGCGTCGGTGCTGCGATTCAGCTGATTACGAACGGTATTCTGGTCGGCAAATACCGTCCGGACGACGCGGAAGACGAAGTCGATATTCGTGTCCGCTATCCTGAGGAATATCGGGGAGTCTCCCACCTTGACCAGTTACGTGTCAGCACCCAGGAGGGCCAGGTACCTATTTCCAGCTTCGTTGAACGGCAAGCTAAACCCAGGGTTTCAACTATCTTCCGTCAGAATGGTGCCAGGGTGATGTATGTCAGGGCGAACCCCGCCCCGGGTGTTCTGGCAAATGACAAGGTGGATGAGATCCGCAGCTGGCTGTCGACTCAGGAAGTTGATCCTTCTGTAAAAGTTATCTTCCGTGGTGCTAACGAAGAACAAAAGGCAGTAGGCCAGTTTATTGGGGTTGCATTTACCCTGTCGCTGATACTGATGGGTATTCTGCTTGTGACCCAGTTCAATAGTTTCTACCAGGCGTTGCTGGTTCTTTCGGCGGTCGTGATGTCAACGGTTGGCGTATTACTAGGGCTGGTGATTACCGGTTACGCATTTAGTGCCATCATGACAGGCATCGGGATTGTCGCGCTGGCCGGGATCATCGTAAACAACAATATCGTGCTGATTGATACGTTCAACTATTTGCGGCGTGAAAATCCAGGCTGGGATATACGGCGCGTCATTATCACGACGGGATGCCAGAGACTCAGGCCTGTTTTTCTGACGACTTTTACCACTGGATTTGGCTTGTTGCCGATGGCCGCAGGTGTTTCCATTGATCTTATTGGCAGGGAAGTAGAAGTGGGTGGCCCGGTTGCGTCTTACTGGGTGCAGCTTGCATCGGCGATTGTTTCCGGTCTTAGCTTTGCGACACTACTGACGCTTATTGTTACTCCCTCACTGCTAATGGCGCCGCAGGCTGTCAGGCAGTTGCTGCGGGAGATTCAATCCCGAGTCCACGACTATCAGGCAAGATTT